>CAXMTM010000417.1:0-11881 GCA_964196385.1 Arenicellales bacterium | reverse complement strand
GCGGATCCGGTCGACGACTACAGTGCGGCTTGCGCGGTGCGCTTCGTGCGCGAGTACCTGGACGATTGCCCGTACCGCATCCTCTACCCGGGCAGTATGCCAATCCCATTGCAGCAGCTTGGGTCTCTCGCCGGCTGGCATCATTCCTCGCCGCTCGGTATCGGCGTCAGCGCGACCTGGGGCCCCTGGTTTGGTTACCGGGCGGCATTGCTGGTGCAACCGGAACTCCCGGTCATGACGGACCCGGTCACGAAATCGCCGTGTGAACAATGCAAGAGCAAGCCGTGTGTCAGTGTGTGCCCGGCCAGCGCCCTTTCAGCCGGCGGCCCGCCCGACGTCGACGCCTGCGTTGGCCACAGGCTGGGAAAGGATTCGACCTGTACGCTGCAATGCCTTGCCCGTCTGGCCTGTCCCGTTGGCGCACAGCACCGCTATGGCGACGAGCAAGTCCGGTATTTCTATGGACGATCGCTCGACTCAATCAGAAATTACCAGGCTAACCTGCAGTAAACGAATGCTCTGGCGCCCGTCCCCGGTCGGGGAAAGCGGTGCCACTCATGGGGGTTAGCCCCTTCGGGCCACTAATCCTCCGGGTTTTCGTAGCGTTTTACCAACTCCTTCTGAAACATGGCCGGGATCGGATCGTAGTGGCTGAGCTTCATCGTATAGGAACCTTCACCGCCGGTCATGGATTTCAGCTTGGACTGGTAGTCGTCGAGTTCGGCCAGCGGTACCTGCCCGCTGATGGTGATCATGCCTCCCGAAAGAACATCGGTATTAGAAACGCGGCCGCGTCGTGACGACAGATCTCCGGTGACATCTCCCATATTGCCGTTGGGTACGGTAACCTGGATCTCGACAATAGGTTCGAGCACGATGGGTTTGGCATTGGATACGGCTTCCACGAAAGCCTTGCGGCCGGCGGTCAGAAAAGAGATTTCGTTTGAGTCCACCGCGTGGTGTTTGCCGTCATAGACCTCGACCTGGATGTCCTGCATCGGGAACCCGGCTATGGCCCCGCTTTCATAGGCCTGGCGTACGCCTTTTTCAACGGAAAGGATGAATGTGTGGGGAATTACCCCGCCCACCACTTTGTCCACGAAATTGAACCCACTGCCTCGTGGCATGGGTTCGATCCTGAGGTACACCTCACCGAATTGACCGGCCCCGCCACTTTGTTTTTTATGGCGGTGATGTCCTTCCGATTTCCTGGTGACGGTTTCACGGTACGGAATTGTTGGCGCCCTGGTGTCCACGGTGATGTTGAAAACCTCTTCCATGCGCTCCAGCGCCGTCCGCAAGTGCAACTCTCCCAGGCCCCTCAACACCGTTTCATTGGTGGCCGCAGCCCTCTCGACCTTAATGCACGGGTCCTCTTGCGACATCTTGTCCATCGCTTCCGCCAGCTTCTGTTCTTCGCCCCGTTTGCTGGGGCTGATGGCGAGACCCGCCAACGGCATCGGAAAATTGATCGGTTTCAGAGCCAGGTCGTCCTCGTCGTGAAAATTATGCAGCAAGGCGTCGAAGTGGATATCGTTTACCTTGGCAACCGCACACAAATCCCCGGGGACCCCGGTGGAAATCTCGACATGTTTTTCTCCCTGCATCTTGAACAGGTGTCCAACCTTGAACGCCTTGCGTGCGTCACCCACGAACAATTCGCTGTCTTTGGTCACGGTCCCCTGGTGGATGCGAAACAAACCCAGCTTGCCCACATAAGGGTCGAAGGCGATCTTGTAGACATGGCCAATGATGTGGCCATCCGGATCCGGTTCGATCCTGACCGGTTCCTCATTTCCGTCCTGGCTTCGCACGAAAGGCGGTGCGTTTCCTTCGGCAGGGTTAGGCATTAGTTTGGCGAACACGTCGAGTAGTTCCTTTACCCCGGTGCCCGTGTTCGCGGACACAAAACATACGGGAACTAGGTGGCCTTCCCGCAGCGCTTTTTCGAACGCGTCATGTAACTGACCAGGCCCTATCTCGCCTTGTTCCAGGTAGGCCTCCATAAGGTCCTCGTCGACTTCCACGGTTTGGTCCGTGACCGCGGTGTGGGCATCTTCGACGGATGAAAAATCCGCTTCCCCGGATGGATTGAAGAAACAATCAACGACCTGACTGCCGCCACCGGCAGGCAGGTTGATGGCCAGGCACTCGTTGCCGAAATTTTCGCGGATTTCATTCAGCAACGCTTCGAGATCGACGTCATCGCCATCGATCTGATTAATGATAATCATGCGGCACTGCTTGCGCTCGGTCACGACCTCCATCAGGCGCCGCGTCATGGTCTGAATACCCGCGCTGGCGTTGATAACTATAGCGGCTGTCTCCACCGCCGGCAGGACGCACAGCGTCTGTCCGACGAAATCCGGGTAACCCGGGGTATCAATGAGATTGATGTGGCACCCTTCGTGGTCCATGCTGACCACCGACGATCGTAAAGAGTGCTGGTGTTTTTTCTCGAGAGGATCGGAATCTGAAACGGTGCTGCCTTTCTCAACGGTGCCGGTGGACGGGATTGCCCCGGCGGCGTGCAGTAGCGCCTCAGTAAGGGTGGTTTTGCCTGAGCCGGCGTGGCCCAGCAGGGCCACATTTCTGATGTCATGGGTGGTGTATTCGGACATAGTCCAAATCCTCCTCGAACGGTGTTCGAATTATGTTTTGATCGTGTGAGCCCGTGTATCCGGGATTTTTAAGTGCGACAGGCTCCTAGGAGCCTGTCCGAGAATACAGAGCCTACTGCGGGAAAGCCCTTTTGGCCCATTTTCCCACTCATTTTCGTCGAATATGAATAACTATTCTCCTCAAATGATCGAAAAAATGAACTCAAAATGGCTTCCCCTCGCTACGGCTTCTATGCTCGGACAGGCTCCTAGCCTAACCGAAAAAATGTTTGCCACCAAGCCTGAAATATCGACAGGCTGGGGGTCGGCCCGGCCGCGTGGTCAATCGTTCACCGGTTTTTCGGTTTGCCGGATCGCGGTGACGCTGGACACCATCGATACGATGTACGGAACGAGAAAGGTCAGCACTACCTTGGTCCAGGAAAATTCTGCGGATGAGGGATCGAGCAAATATTCCCCCTGATTGATAAGAACGAGTATCGGACCGACGATGCCCGCCATAATCAGAGCACGCCGGACCACGTTGCCGGAAAACGCGAGCTGCAGCCAATCTCTCATCTTGTATTGTGGTATTTGCCTGGGGTTGCAGCCTATGGTACTGAACAAATATTCTATCGCCAATAGCAGGGTGTCTTATTCAGCAATCATTGTGACCCCGGGAGTGCGCATGGTCGAATCCGTTTTGCAAAGTTTATTATCCGGGTTACCGGTACTGGTGATGCACTTCGCAGTCACCGTTGTCATGTTGATCGTCGGCATCCGGGTATACACCCGGATCACTCCTCTGGATGAGTTCCGCTTGATTCGGGAGGGGAATACCGCAGCTGCGGTTTCTCTTTCGGGGGCGTGCCTTGGGTTGGCCATCCCGCTGGCATTCTGTATGGCGGCCAGCGTCAACACTGCGGATATCGTATTGTGGGGTGTGGCCGCGGTCGCGATCCAGCTTATCGGATTTCGAGTAACCGACTGGCTGCTGAAGGAACTTCCATCCCGAATCGAGGCTGGTGAAATGGGCCCCGCGATATTGCTCGTCGGTATCAAGCTATCCATCGCTGCGATCAATGCCGCCGCTATAGCGGGATGAGCCGGCGTTATGTATTGATTATTCTGCTGATAATCGGCATTAACCTGTTGCGGGACTGGTATGAGGAGGTGCCGGTACCCCGGCGCCCGATACCCGAAGGAGCCCCTGCAGCACCTGACTACGGTGATGTCACCGGCCCATTGCCGGGGAGATCGGCTTTCGACCCGGAAATATCCGTGGGTCTGGGAAAGAAGATGGACTCCACCGGCACCGCGTTCGCCCTCGATGACAGCGGGTGGTGGATGACCGCACGCCATGTCGTTGACCATTGCACACAGGTCCAGCTACGCTTCCCTAACCACCAGGGGATCTTGGTCGATCATGTGGTTCAGCATCCAAAATCGGACCTGGCGTTGCTGCGTACAGGTGCGCTGCCGCACGTATTAGCGCTGGCAAACGAGAGGTTGAATGTCAGCCAGAACGGCTTTCACATCGGTTATCCGAGGGGACGTCCGGGGGAGGTGTGGTCAACGTTGCTTGGCCGACGCCGCATGCGGGTCAGCGGACGCTACCGTACCAATGAACCCGTTGTGGCCTGGGCTGAAAGAAGACGCCGACCGTCGAATTTGAAAAACCTCGGGGGGCTGAGCGGCGGCCCGGCCCTGGATGGCGCGGGCAGAGTGGTTGGTGTGCTGGTTGCGGAATCGCGCCGGCGCGGCAGGGTGTATACCACGGCACCGATCAGCATGACTCAATTCTTATCCAGCAGCCCCGTTGAATCGACTGCGGAAAATGTGATGAACCTCTCGCCGCAGAACCTGAAGCTGCGAGCGGAGGTACTGCGGCGGGAACCCAGCATCGCCAAGGTGGTTTGCCTGGCAGGTTCCGGCCCATTCCGGCGCGGGGCACGCCTCGTACAGTAGGAGCGGTGCCCTCGCCGCGATTAATCAGTGGTTGCCAGGAGTCTGTCCGAGAACAGAGAACCTAATGCGGGAAAGCCCTTTTGGCCCATTTTCCCGCTCATTATCCCAAAACATGAACAAGGATATGAATAACTATTCTCCTCAAATGATCGATAAAATGGACTCAAAATGGGTTCCCCTCGCTACGGCTTCTGTTCTCGGACAGACTCCTATAGATAATTCGCCCGCCACAGATACCAGGTGGCCACCGTGCGGTAGGGGCGCCAGCGTTCGCCGTGTTGTAGCATTTGTTTTGGATCAGGGTTCTGTTTCAGTCCGTACGTCATCCGGAATCCCTTGATTACACCCAGGTCCCCTGCCGGCAGAACGTCCGGCCGGCCCAGGTGAAAAATGAGCAGCATCTGCGCGGTCCACTCTCCGATGCCACGAACCTGCTGCAAACACTCGATCACCTCGTCGTCCGGCATGTTTTTTAGCTGAAGGCTATGCGGCACCGTGCCGTCCATACACCTGGCAGCCAGATCTTTGACAGCTGTCACCTTGGCACGCGACAGTCCGGCCTCCAATAGTCGCGAGTCATTCAACGAGCGCATGCGTTTGGGGCTGGCGTATCGGTGCGGAAACAGGCCCACAACGCGGTTGTGTATGGCCGCCGCTGATTTGCCGGACAGTTGCTGGTAAACGACCGATTGCAGCAGCGCCTGAAACGGTGTTATTTTGTCCCTGAGCCCCAGACTGTAAGGACCGACCCGGTCCATGAGTCTGGCAAGTCCCGGGTCGTTTTGCCTCAGCATCCGTACCGCCAGTGAGGCGTCGTAAGGATATCCGTAAGTTATTTTCTTTTTACCGTGCATCTTAGCTCAACGATTCATATAGCTTATAACCTGAGATTCTATACTGAAACTGTTCGGGCACAGTCCGGGGCGGGGTGTCCTCGTCCCACTGCCGGATCTACCGCCAGACTGTGATACTATGGGGCTGGTGGGGGAATTAAGATGCGGCGACGAATCCGTGCAAAATTATAATGAACGTCCGTGCGTTGGCCAACCCGTGAAAGTAACGTCCGGGCGTGGGGACGTGACGGACCGGCGAAGCAACCACTTCAAGGCCTTCTTTTATCAATTCTTCAACCCGCGCCGAAGAGAAAAGGTGCGGCGGGCAACCGATTCCCATGGGTTTCACGTGGATTTCCACGAACCTGTTCTGTTAGTGGTGGTGCTGGTCACCGTTTCGCTGTGTGTGGTCGACGTCTATGCCACTTTGACACTGCTCCAACAAGGCGGCGTTGAGCTGAATCCCTTCATGCGGAAATTGATCCACACCGATGTGTGGTTGTTCTATTTGTTCAAGTACATCGTGACCGCCGCCGGGCTGTTCGTTCTGCTCAGCTTCAAGAGATTTCGCGTTTACAAAAATTTCAACGCGCTGCACACCCTGTACGGTGTGATGGCGCTCTACGTGGTGCTTGTGGTATACCAGATTGGGCTGCTGTCGGCCGCGGCTGCGGGCTAGCAGCGTTACTCACCGACACTCATATTCACCAGTTTCATAAATTCGTCGAAATCGTCGACGATGGCGTCCGGTTGGTGCGGATAACGCGGTGTACCGGGAAAAATCCTGTTGATCCAGACATTGCTCCATTGCGCGCCATTGAAAAAAACGCTGGTGACACCTGCGAATTTGGATGCGGTAGTGTCGGTGGTGCTGTCACCGACATACCAGGTGTGTGGATTCGGTTGCACGTCCAGGTTCTCCAGGGCCTTCAGGATCGGGTCCGGCGCCGGTTTCCGGCGGGTAGTATCGTCGCCCGCCACCACCGTATCGAACAGATGGCTCCAGCCGGTTACTTCGATCTTGTCCAGTTCGTGCAGCAGGAATTCCCGGTCACGGTTGCTCAGTACACCGGTGGTGATACCCATCCGTCTGAGCGATTCCAGAATTGGGCGCACACCGGGTTCGAACGGTTCGACTGAGCCGTAGTGGGCCCGGTAGCACTGGTTGAACGCTTCGTGGGCGATGTGCTTGGCCTCGTCATCCTTGCCGAACAGGACCTCAAAAATATCGGTGCGCGAGATCTTGCGGGCGGCCTTTATCTTGGGGTGGAGTTTGTAGAATTTCCTCACGTACTTGACCAGCTTGCGGTCCTCCTCGTTGCGGCTAAGCTCAGGCTCGAGCAGCCGGCCGGCCAGTCCCAGTGCTTCCAGTCTGGGCAGCATATCGTCTACGGCGCCATACATGGCGTCCAGCGTGTCCGCCAGGGTGGCGTGCCAGTCGAACAATATAAGATGAGGGCTGGGCAATGGCTCCAGGCGGCGTGTGTAGGGAATGAAGTGGTGGGAGGTGGCGGATTCACATTCGTCGATCGCCGATTCCACCAGCAACAGAAGATCAGAAAAATGGTCCACTACATAGTCGGGCTGATGCGGAAATTCCTCGGTGCCCGGGAAAATATTTTTGATCCAGCTCTTGCGCCAGCCCGCACCGTTGAAAAATATGCTGGTGACCTTTGCATTGTTGGCGGCGATGGTATCGGTGGTGCTGTCGCCCACGTACCACACGTCATGTCCGGTCTGAACTTTCATTTCGTCGACGGCGCGTATCAGCGGATCCGGCGCCGGTTTCATCCGGGTGGTATCGTCACCCGCCACCACGCTGTCGAACAACGCGAACCAGGACCCGTTCTCGATGACATCCAGTTCGTGCAGGAGGTATTCGCGGGCACGGTTGCTCACGATTCCTATTCTGATGTGGTGTCGCCGCAATTGTGAAAGTACATCCCGGATCCCCGCTTCGAAAGGTCGCACATCCCCGTAGTGATGGCGGTAGCACCTGCTGTAGGCCGCGTGTGCAATATCCTTGGCTTCCTCATCTTCGCCAAACAGAACTTCCAGAAGGTCGGTGCGGGACACTTTGTGCTCCGCTATGATTTTCGGATGCAGGCGGTGGTGGTTGCGTACGTAGTTGACCAGTTTCAGGTCATCTTCTGTTTTGCTCTTGTCCGGGCTGACCAGCCTGTTTTGCAGGCCGAGCCGGGGACTCATGGACAGCATGTCGTTCATGGCGCGGTACATCGCATCCATGGTGTCCACCAGCGTTGCATGCCAGTCGAACAGGATTACCCGGGGCGCCTGGGGTATGTGCATAATCGATGCCGCTCTGCGGTCAGCCGGCGCGGCCGGCGACCGGTATTGCGGAGGGCGTGGGGTGAGCAGCCAGGTCCGCGTTATTTACGTCGGCTAAACTAGGAGCCTGTCCGAGAACAGAAGCCGTAGCGAGGGGAAGCCATTTTGAGTCCATTTTTTCGATCATTTAAGGAGAATAGTTATTCATATTCCACGAGAATGAGCGGGAAAATGGGCCAAAAGGGCTTTTCCGCAGTAGGCTCTCTGTTCTCGGACAGGCTCCTTATATCCTGGGGCAGGCTGCGAAGTGACGTGATGTGGACGTTGCGCAATCGGTAAACCAGCAGTGGGTCGAAGGGGTTGTCAATGCCTGATGATACCTGCTCCACTCATGCTGGCAACATTAGATGGATCGAATGAAGCAGAACCAGGATCAGCACAAGCCGGCTGCGACACCGGCCTCCAGGGAATCGTATATTCCGCTACGCCGTTCGGACGTGATCAAGCTGTGTGCGGAGCAGAGCAGCAAGGATAGCCGGGATTTCGTCGATTTCTGCGAGATCCTGCTGGCGCATCTGCATCACCAGCACATGGCTGTACTGGAGGGATTGAAAGATGCGTATGCGCCGTTTAATCCCGACCGGGACACATTGAAGATCGGACACGATGTCGAATCGGCGCAGGCTGCCGCGGAGTTGCTCGGCAAATTCGACGCCATCCTGACCAATGCAAATTACTCACGGGTCTCCAGGCAGAGTCTGGAAGAAGCGCTGAAGGAGATTTCCCTCATTCCACTTCATACGTACGTGGAATTTACCGACTATGCAGACTACGTGTTTTATTACCGTGGGCATTCGCGACAGAATGTCGAAACACGCCGCTATTTCAGGAAGACCGAGATAGAGGTCGACAGCTTCCAGCGTATCGCAGTGCTGCTCAGGTTCAAGGGGGATGAGCACTTCATTTCCAGGAAAGCAAAGATCGAGGATTTGAATTTCAAACCGGGAATGGCTTATCTGTATTTGTACAAAGATGTACCGAAACAGGATCTGGAGTTGTTGTTTCCGAACGTCAGGGTGTGGATGACCTGGAAGGACCGGCTGCTGTTTATCGGCCCCCTGCTCGCCGGGCTGGGACCGATGGTGATCAAGATACTGCCCAGCCTGGGGTTGCTCGCCGGTGTCGTCGCCCTGTATACGATCGGTCCCGAGACGGCCCACCAGTTCGACTTCGATGAAAAAAAACATCTCGCCTTGTGGCCCATCCTGGTGGCCGCGATGTCCAGCTCGATGCTGCTGATCGGGTTTGCCGTCCGCCAGTTCCTGACCTACAAGAACAAGAAGCTGCACTTCCTCAAACGGGTCGCCGACACGCTGTTCTTCAAGAATATTGTGTCGAATCGGGGCGTTTTGATGACGCTTGTCGATAGCGCCGAGGAGGAGTTAGGCAAGGAAATGCTGCTGGCGTACCATCATTTGCTGGAGCACGGCCCGCAAACCACGGAACAGATCGACGCCGCCGTGGAAGCCTGGCTGCGCGAATACTGTGGCCGGGAAGTCGATTTCGATATAAACAATGCCCTGCACAAGCTGTCTGCCATAGCTGCCCACGGAGGGCTGGTATCCCGCATCGACGGGAAATGGGCCGCAAAACCACTGCCGGAAGCCAAGGCGCTGATGGACGCTAACTGGGACAGAATATACGACTATGCGGAACCATCGGGGTAACCATTGTGTCACAACGTCATTCTCCAGCAACTGATAGCCGTCGGGAATATGCCACTACGACTGCCTGAATCATGGGTCAAATCCGTTAAAGACAAGCAATACTTCGATGAGGATTTGAGCAAGGGGTCACTCGACCTGCTGGAAGCCGCTGCCGCCCTTGAAGTCAAGGAGTTTACCCTGTTTGAACTGGCTTACCGCGAATGGTATGGAAGGAAACCGCTGACCCATGTGATCGAGGCGCATTTCTCCAACTACATGTTTCACAGCACCATCCCGGTTTGGGTAGGGAGTTACTCGCGCCGGATAGTGGAACTGCACGGCCAGGGTGAGCTGGATCCCCGGCAGTTCGGTGTGTATCAACCCCTGCCCAGCAAACGCCTCATCCGCATCGGCAAGTTGTTCAGCACCGTCCTGATCCTGGTGTTCGTGGTCCTGATAGCGATCATATACAAGGATCCGAACGTATCGCAGTCACTGTTCGGGCGCGCCGACATGACCGCGGAATACCGGCAGCCCATGCACAATGCGGGGGAAGTAAATACTAGAGTCTTTGATTATTCTAATAATATCAATTATATACACGGGCCTCCTTAAAATTTATAGTCGCTGTAAATATCTATACCCACACCATACCCACAGACGGATTTTCTTTCTTACCCATACCCAAAAACTATGCCTTCACCCTGTTACGTGCCGTGGCGGGGCGTGTAAATGGCTATACGCGACGATAGGAAAGGGGGCTGTGCCACGATAGTACGTCAGGTCCGGTTGTTCATTGCCCAAGCTGGTCATATGCAACTCGAATATGAGCTACTGGATTCGAGTACTGCCAGCCATTCAAAGTTGATTCACATCTAGCCATAGTTTCCTGTTCTGCCTATGATCCATCTTGCGGAGAACCGTGAACCGCGCAACATATGCGCACTGGGTAGGGCATTGGTTTGCGTGGGAACATCGGATTCTCCCAAGATTAAACGCTGAATTAAACTGGAGGTAGAATCATGCGTAAATTCCAAATTTCCCTCAACGTGCCTCGCAGGGCGAGAATCAAATCTATGGGGCTTGTGTCAATCGGGCTCGTATGCGGGTTTCTAGTCAGCTACGGCTGGGCGGCTATGGCACCTCCCACGGAACACAAGGGTCTTGATGTTGAGAAACTCGGTTTTGTCCCGGAAGAGTCGATGTCGGCGCAGGTGGGACTCAAGGGCCATATACTGCTGTTGCGTAAAATTACGATCAACCCCGGCGGTCAGATCGCAAAGCACAGCGCTGAGACAACCCCCGGTGTGGTCTACGTAGAAAGCGGCACCTGGACTGAAGGGCGAGACAATGGGGAGACTGAGCATTCAGCAGGAGACACCTTTGTGGAGGATAAGGACACTGTTCACTGGTTCTACAATCGCGGTGACGAACCTGCGATGGCCTTCGTGTGCGACATCAAACCTGCTACCTGAGTTGCATCGCACTCTCGTAATAATCGGGAAAGGGTGGAAGCCGTGGGGCTCCGCCCTTTATTACTGAACGGTACACCGTATGCCCCGCCTTCCGTAATGGACAATATTGCACCCAAAAGAAACCCCGACGAAACGGGGTCTGTGAATGGTGAGAATGGCGGGATTTAGTGAGTTGCCATCACTGTTTCGGGTCCTTCCTGGATTAGTCCGGGCACACCTTCTAAGGCCCCACCAAACAGGGAATTATCCGAGCATCTCTTGCGTCCTTTGAAGTTGGCCATTTCTGACACTGCCTATCCTTCAAGCTAATGCACATCGAACGTATTTATAACGCGCTCGAAGAGATCTACAACATTAACTGTCAAACGCTTTAAGCCATATTTCTCAAGAACTAGGCGATATAGTGCATGTTCATCCTGATTATGAGGTTGTCCACTTCTTGCTCCTCTGAGTTGAATTAACATCCCCTTTGTCGCCACTAGAGTCAAGGTGTTTTATGTGATGTATCTAGTGCTAAACCTTTATTGACATGTTTGTACGTATTGACCTGGCGGTACAAACAAATGCCCGGTCTATTCGGCGGCACCCCACCGGGCCAGGGCGTGTTAAGCCACAACCTAACTGATTGCGCCCCCGCTTGATTACCTATTCTTTGTTGTACTTCGCAGCCCACTCTTTCGCCAGTGCCTGTGCTTCGGCGATTTGGGTGGGGGTCATTTTCTCGGAAATCTTGTCGCAGTTTTTTCTAGCAACACCCAGCCAAGTCCGCTTTCGTTTGGGCCAAATTGTTTATAGACATCCCCACGCCAAACCATACAAAGACAGCACTGCTATGATTTGACCTGGATCAACTCTGAGAGGCTTTTACACGTTAAATTATCCGGCATCAGTCCAGATTTCTTCGTATTAACACTGACTATCTAATTCGATCCTGCGCAGAGTTATCTACAGTTGCTTTATACCAATGCACCTCGAACAAATCATATTACTTGGGAGTGGTAATTAGGTTT
>CAXMTM010000416.1:0-5057 GCA_964196385.1 Arenicellales bacterium | reverse complement strand
CAAAAATACTCCAGGCAAAAAAATGGCGTGGCTGAGTAGCCACGCCCAAACCACCAAAGGAGGATGGAGGAGTCTTTCAGTGTCTCTTCCGTACACCCAGCATCCGTGCGGATGTTCTACACAATTCAATCCCGCCCTACGTTCTAACTATGTCAGGATATAATAATTATCGAATATTAGAATCTATTTGTCAAGACCAATTCTAATTTTTTTGTTGCAGTGCAGTATATTCAAATAAATAACACTACACAAGCGGGTTTTCAGAGGTTATCAAGAACTTGCAATCGAGCTTTCCAGTTGTTTGCGAAGTTCCAGGACCCTGCTTGATTGCGGTGTGTCGACGTCGTCCCAGGACACGATCTGTCCTGCTTTTATTGGAGTTTTAAGGACGAGATCAGCGGCCAGGCCCAGGGGCAGCCCGTTTTGCTCGACACTGGATTGCGCACTGGTCAATTTTCCATACACGGCATAACCCCCCTCTCCGTCCAACCGCTCGCCCGCGGCCAGATCCCGCTTGGCTGTGGCAACCACGTCGGCGTTGAATTCCCCCGGCGTACCGGTCGCCTCCCCTGACAAAACCGCGCGGGCAACGGAATAACCGAGTTCCAGACCGATGAAATGAGTGGGCCGGTATAAGGAGGCAAAACGCCCACTGGGATCCATCAGGGCCCCGTATTCATGAAAGCAGCGCTTTACATAATCATTGTCCGTTTCAATGGTAACGTAGACCCCCCAGCGCAGGTCATGCACGACCTCGCTACCATCCCGGTGAAGGCTCGATACCACCTCGACCGTGCCGGAACGGTCCAACACACCACCGGCACTTTCCGGCACGCACACCATGGGTAGCTGCTCAACGGGACAGGGCGGGAACAACAGGCCTCTGGCTTGTGGCATGAGCCCGGTCGAATTGGATACCGCCGCCATTTCGATGGCCGACTTCGTTCCATCCAGGAACGAATTGAACATGCGGGCGTTGTAGTCCCCGCTTGCCACCTGCTGTTCGGAAAAACCATAATGCCGCCAGACCGTGTCCGGCGTCGATTGGTGGAATTCAGGCAGGTACTTGGTGCCCTTACCGGCACAAACAACCTTGAAGCCACAGGTCCTGGCCCAATCGACCAATTCACAAATCAGGGCCGGTTGGTCACCGAACGCAAGAGAATAGACAACACCAGCGTCCCGGGCACGCCGCGCCAGCACAGGGCCCACAACCGCATCGGCTTCCACTGTCACCATAATGATGTGCTTGCCCGCATCTATTGCTCTCAGCGCATGCTCCGTGGCGGCTGCGACGTGCCCCGTGGCGTCGATGACCACGTCGACCTGGTCGTGTTCTACGACCGGTTCAAACCTGTCGGTCAGGTACGTTGATCCCTGCTGCAGGGCCTGGGACAGTGTGCTTGCCGCGTATTCGTCCGCATGCCACCCAATGCGGCTTAGCCCGGAGCGGCAACGGTCAACGTCGAGGTCCACGATGGCGGCAATATGAACACCACGGGTGCGCCGGGCTTGCGCCAGAAACATACAGCCAAATTTTCCGGCGCCTATGACCGCCACACGGATCGGTGTATTGGCATCTTCGAGTTGCTGCAACTGGGATGACAGATGCATGACTCAGGACTCTGCGACCAGATTGATCCAGTGTAAAACCGGCACCCCTGCATCACCTTGCAGGTGGAGCAGACAACCTATGTTGGCGGTGGCAATCACGTCAGGCCGACCCGACTCGAGCGCTTCCAGTTTTCTGTTTTTCAAATGACCGGCTATTCCGGGATTCAGTATAGAGTAGCTGCCGGCCGACCCGCAGCACAGATGCCCGTCGCGGACAGGAGTGAGCGAAAACCCCAGGGACTCGAGTATCTGCTCGACCCGGCCGGACAGTTGCTGGCCGTGTTGCAAAGTGCACGACGACTGGAATGCAACCCGCCGGCGCACATCCGGATTCAGCCCGCCAAGATCTTCCATGCCCAGAATCTCACTGATGTCTTTGCTCAACCGGGATACGGTGGCGGCTTTTTTTGCGTAGGCGGAATCGTGCCTCAGCAGGTGGCCATAATCCTTGACCATGACCCCGCACCCGCTCGCCGTCATGACGATGGCCTCGGCACCGTCTTCTATATGCGGCCACCAGGCGTCGATATTGCGCCGCATAAAATCCAGAGCTTCCCGGTGCGCGCTCAAGTGGTAACTCAACGCACCGCAACACCCATCTTCCACGCTGACGAGATCAATGCCGAGTTGGTCCAGAACCCGTGCCGCGGCAGCGTTGATATCCGGTGCAATTTCGGGTTGTGCACAGCCATTCAAAACCAGCATTTTTCTGCTGTGGTGATTCCGGGGCCAGTATCCCGCAGGGGCTCTGGGCGGTGTTGCTTTTTTGAGCGGCCCGGGCAGTGCCGGCCTTAAAAACTGACCGATTTTCAGCAGCGCACCGAAACGCCTTCTGTAGGGAATGATCGAACGCAAGATCCACCTCCCTGCCCGGTCCAGGCGGGTCCGCTCAACCTGGGACTCCACTACATTGCGCCCGATATCCACCAGGCGGCCGTACTGGACTCCGGATGGACATGTCGATTCACAACTCCTGCAGGACAGGCAACGATCCAGGTGAAGTTGGGTTGCCGCGGATGGCGCAACCCCTTCCAGAACCTGCTTGATCAGATATATGCGCCCGCGCGGCCCATCCAGTTCGTCACCGAAGAGCTGGTAGGTGGGGCAGGTCGCCGTGCAAAAACCGCAGTGCACGCATTTACGCAGGATGGTATCGGCTTCTTTTCCTTCATCGGTATCGCGTATGAATGCAGCGAGGTTTGTTTGCATAATGTCAGACGTCAGCCAACGGGGGGTTAAATGGCTTCATACATCCTCCCGGGGTTAAAGATCCCACTCGGGTCGAAGGCCTTTTTCGTATTCTCATGCAATCTGAGCAACACACCCCGCAGTGGATGAAACGTCTGTTCGCGGCTGCCGCCCCTGAACGATACGGCATGACCCCCGGCCCCGCTTACAGCCTCACGGATGACGTGCCCGGGGGCGTCGGAGATCAACCAGCGCAATGCGCCGCTCCACTCCGTCAGACACGGGCCGCTCAGGCCGAGGTCCGGTGTTGCGGGCGGGACGGACAGTCGCCACAAATTTCCGGCATTATTGAAATATTCGTGGCGGTGCTCTTTAAGCGCGGTCCAGAAGCTGCCGTCCTCGTCTATCACCTCCCCCCCAATTTCCTGTTGTGCACCGAGCACACCTTTTTCCGATCCGGACAACCGAATGTGCAACAAACCGCCATGGTGACAGGTTGCGGATATGGGCGAGGGTTTCCTGAACCACTTTTTTTGAATGTCAATGGCCTTATCGCTATCGACTTCCAGCAGCAGGGTTCTTTCAACCCGGGGCACCGGTAATACCTTCAGGGAAACCTCCAGTATCAGACCCAGCGTACCCATCGCCCCCACCATCAATCGTGACACATCGTATCCGGCCACGTTTTTCATGACCTGGCCGCCAAACCGTAAATCCTCGCCACGGCCATTGACCATACGTACGCCGAGCACAAAGTCGCGTGCGGAGCCGGCGAAAGGACGGCGCGGGCCGGAAAAGCCACACGCTATGGTTCCACCCAGCGTGGCCTGATCCCCAAAACGGGGGGGTTCGAAAGCCAGCATCTGCTGTTGCTCTGCCAGCACCGACTCGATCTCTGCCACGGGGGTACCGCTGCGTGCGCTAATAACCAGTTCCGTAGGTTCGTAGTCGACGATCCCCCGGTGGCTCGATATAATCAGGGGCTCGCCCACCGGCAACCGGCCGTAAAATGCCTTGGTATTTCCGCCCTGGATGGATAAGGAACGGCTGGCTGAGACAGCCGCTAGTACGCGATCCGTCAGGTTCCTGGTGTCGTCCACCGACCTGGGACCCTGCCCTAAAATCTCTCGATCTCCGGAAATTTCAGCTGCCCGTTGTGCACGTGCATGGCGCCAAACTCCGCGCAGCGGTGGAGGGTGGGAACCGCCTTGTCGGGATTGAGCAATCGGTGCGGATCGAAGGCCTCTTTCACGGCATGAAACTGGGTGAGTTCGGCAGCATTGAACTGCACGCACATGTGGTCGATTTTCTCCATGCCGACACCGTGCTCCCCCGTGATCGTGCCGCCAACTTCTATACACATCTCCAGTATTTTTCCGGCCAGTTGTTCCGTACTTTCCAACTCACCTTCCACGTTGCCGTCGTAGAGGATGAGTGGATGCAGATTACCGTCACCGGCGTGGAATACATTGACCACCCGCTGCCCGTATTCCCGGGACAGATCGTCTATTCGGTTGAGCACACTACCCAGGGATTTTCTGGGGATGGTACCGTCGATGCAATAGTAATCCGGGGATATCCGGCCAACGGCCGGAAATGCCGCCTTGCGTCCGGACCAGAACAACTGGCGCTGTGCTTCGTCCGCGGCGACCTGCACCCTGACGCAACCATTCTGCTCCAGCAGGCGTTGAACACGCTGAATTTCATCCTCCACCTCTTCCGGCGTGCCGTCCAGTTCACACAACAGAATCGCAGCCGCCTCCACATCATAGCCGGCGTGTACAAAATCCTCGGTTGCGCGGATTGCCGGGTTGTCCATCATTTCCAGACCAGCGGGCACGGTACCCGCGGCTATGATACTGCCGACCGCATTGCCGGCCTTTTCAACATCGTCGAATGAGGCCATGATGACCCTGGCAGATTCGGGTTTGACCAGCAATTTGACCGTAACTTCGACGATGATACCCAGCAGTCCTTCCGACCCGTTCATCAACGCAAGCAAGTCATACCCGGAAGAATCCAGAGCATCCGACCCGATCGTAACCAGTTCTCCGTCCACCGTCACGATCCTGACTTGCAGAATATTGTGCACGGTCAATCCGTACTTGAGACAATGCAACCCGCCGGAATTTTCCGCAACATTGCCGCCGATGGTGCAGGCGATCTGCGACGAGGGGTCCGGGGCATAGTACAAATCCAGATGTGCGACCGCCTCTGAAATTGCCAGGTTTCGCACGCCGGGCTGCACAACCGCG
>CAXMTM010000415.1:0-1714 GCA_964196385.1 Arenicellales bacterium | reverse complement strand
TTCATGCTCGTCATCGGCGCTTCGAGATCTTCCCCGGTGGGCGGATTCGACCAGAAGTTCGACCCCGCACAAGCGCGCCAGGCCAGAGCCCGTGCGTAATACGGATCCAGTTCCACGGCCCGGTCGAACCAGAACAGTGCCTGTTGGGCTTCACTTTCGGTAACATGCCCCGACTTATAGATCTTCAAACCGCGCAGGACGCAATCATAAGCACTTAGATTCGTGGTAGGTTTTTGTCGGGCTACCGACATTTGATAATCGTGCAGCCGGCTGAATAAATTTCCGACGATGTTTGCTACCACATCATCCTGTGCCTCGAACAATTCATTGAGGCTGATGTCGTAGCGCTCGGACCAAATGTTCTTGTTGGTGTCAGCGTCACCCAGGCGGGCCGTAAGCCGGAGTTGCGAGTCCGTGACCTGTATACTCCCGGTTACGATATGTGTTGCACCGAGTGAGGCAGAAAACTCGGCGGTATCACCCGTCGCGGTATCATGCTTGAACGTAGAAAAGGTTGAAATGACCGTGATGGTATGGAAGCGGGACAACTCGGTGGCGATGTCATCCGCGATACCGCGGCCCAGATAGTCCGCATGGCTCTCGTCCCCGGCGCACTCGAAACGGAAAACGGCCAGGACCGGGCGATCATCGTGTTCCGGGAACAGGTCGGGCTCAGCGGACAGGTGGATTGAACCAGATGTTTCTTGTTGTGTGCCTGAGTCCGCCCGGATTGCCTTTGCCACAAATTTGAAGCCACGACGCGGTATGGTCTGGATAATTGCCTGTTCGGTGCCATTGTCTCCGACCGCTTTTCGGGCAGCGCTGATGCTGACGCTGATGGCGGATTCCGTGACTATACGGCCGTGCCAGATGTGCTCGATAAGGTCTTCGCGGGAGACAAGGCGATCACCCCGCTCGACGAAGAATCTCAGCAGGTCGAAAACCCGGGGTTCGATATGGCGGGGAATGCCGGCGACCACCAGTTGGTGGCGATCGGTATCCAGTTCACACCTGCCGAAATAATATTTGGCCAAGTTAATGTAAGAAAATCATAAGGAGTTCTTTATCGTTCCTTCAAGCAGGCTAAAACGCTTTCATCTAAAGTTCCATGCCTGCGCGCTTGCTGGCCACTGGCCCGGCTTCCGGGTTTACAGATCCAGGGCGGCAGATATCAACCATACCGGAGAAATGACCATGCCACAATTCGTTATAGAAAGAGATATTCCCGAGATTGGCAGCGCGGACAGGGAGACCCTCCGTGGGGCCGCGAAAAAATCGAATCAGGTACTTGCCGACCTGAATTCGGAAGGCAAGAACATCAAATGGCTGCACTCTTATGTTGCAGACAACGAGACTTTTTGCATTTATGAAACCGACAGCGAGGCCCTGATCGACGAGCACGCCCAGCGCAGCGGGTTCCCGGCGACAACGGTGACCGCGATCAGCAAGACCATAAGCCCGTCTACCGCCGGCGGATAAACTTAATCCGGGGGCAGTATACTTATTAACATCCATCCCTGAGTTTTGGCACAGCTTTCAGGTTAATAAGTATACTGTCCCCGGTTTTTCTCAATGAGGCCAGGGCGCAGGACCCGTTGCAGGCAGTTCGCTGTTGCTCCAGACTATAGCGTCCGGCTCGGACAGGCTGCGGGGGAAGTACGTGCTTCAATATGTCGTCAGTTGAGAAGGTGGATGCAGTTGTTATCGGCGCGGG
>CAXMTM010000414.1:0-5329 GCA_964196385.1 Arenicellales bacterium | reverse complement strand
CATCGTGGATCCCGGGGATTCCCAACTGTTGCCCGGGGAGCAGGTCGAGCGTGCCCGGGTGCTGGAAGAGAACGAACGCATTGAAGCCGAAGGCGGCACTCCGGCGACCTACAAGAGGGTGCTGCTGGGTATCACCAAGGCGTCATTGACGACGGAGTCTTTCATCTCCGCCGCTTCTTTCCAGGAAACCACCCGTGTGCTGACCGAAGCGTCGCTCAATGGCAAGGTCGACCGCTTGCGAGGACTCAAGGAAAACGTAATCGTGGGCCGTTTGATACCCGCCGGTACGGGTCTCGCCTACCACGAGGAACGCCGGCGCCTGCGTGAAGAAGATGCCAACAATGCCAGTGAACTCGAGCAGCTTCTGGGTGGCGAACCCGATCTTGAGGTGGCCAGCGAAGCTGGTCAGGAAGGGTCTGATTCCCCGGCGGAAAGTGAGGCTGCAAGCGCTTGATATCTTTCGAGTTGATCTAATCGTTATTGTTCATTGCTGACCCGTTAACCCTCTCCCCCCGGAGAGTATCGCCAAAGCCCCCTCTCCCGCTTGCGGGAGAGGGTTGGGGTGAGGGTAAAACATAAGAATACCCACCATGCTCACCAGAACCACTGAAATCATTGATCTGCCCGTCGCCAGCCCCGGCACCCGGCGGCAGCTCAGGGTGATCCGGTACGGTAACCCCGGATCCCGGCCCAAGGCCTACATCCAGACTTCACTGCATGCCGACGAAATTCCGGGCATGCTGGTCACGCACTATCTGGATCGACTGCTGCGGCAAGCCGATAGTCATGGACAGATTACAGGCGAGATCGTGCTCCTTCCCGTGGCCAATCCGATCGGCCTGAGCCAGTATCTGCGGGGCAACCTGAGCGGGCGTTTCGAACTGGGCACCGGTATAAATTTCAATCGTAACTATCCGGACGTTGCCGACATCGTCGCGGAACGGGTAAAAGGCAGGCTTGGTAAGGATGCGGCGGCCAACGTGTCCCTGATTCGGGAGAAAATTCTGGCCGTCATCGAGGAAACCCAGGCGCCGGACGACACCGCCTTCATGCGAAAAACCCTGATGTTGCTCGCCGCGGACGCAGATATCTGTCTTGATCTGCACTGCGACTGGGAAGCCGTAATGCACGTCTATCTGGGCACGCCGCTGTGGCCCGACGGCAGCGATCTGGCGGCGCAACTGGGCAGCCAGGCCACCCTGCTGGCGGAAGTATCCGGCGGCAATCCGTTCGATGAAGCGGTGGGTGGCATCTGGTGGGCGCTGGCCCACCGTTTTCCGGATTTTCCCATCCCGGCGGCGTGTCTGAGCAGTACCGTGGAACTGCGAGGACAAAACGACATAACTCACCACGGTGCAAAACAGGATGCGGACAATCTGTTTCGTTTTTTAACGCGGCGTGGCTTGCTTGAAGGCGATGCGGGGCCGTTGCCCGGGCTGGCTGCCCCGGCTACACCCCTGCAGGGTGTAGACCCGGTGAAGGCGCCCCATGCCGGCGTGGTTGTTTATTTGAAACAGCCGGGCGACCGTGTTGAAGCGGGAGAAGCCGTTGCGGAAATCATCAATCCCTGGGCTGATTCCGTGCAGGACCACACCGTGGTGCACTCGCGGGTCGCAGGTGTCATGTTTTCCCGCCGCAACGATCGCTTTACCCGGCCCGGGCAAACGCTGTGCCGGGTGGCGGGCCCCGATCCGCTGCCGGATCGCAGCGGCGTCAACCTGCTTTCAGATTAGACCGACAACTGCGAGCTAACTTCCGTCGGGCTGTTCGATTTCAACGTCGTAACGCTGACGCAGTCCCTTGTAGAACGCTGCGTCCATTTCGTTGCGCCGTTCCGAAATCACATCCCAGCGTACTTTTTCCCGTACATCGACCAGAGTCGGTTGTCGCGGTATGGTGCGGTCGCTGATGAAAACCAGGTGAAGGCCGTAGCCGGATTCGATGGGCCCCACCCACTCGCCGGTTTTCTGGGCGGAAAGATTATCCGTAAACACCTTGCCGAAAATGCGCGAGATCTGTGTAGTACTCTGATTGTCGAACCTGTATTGATGTAAAAAGCGATCGCTGAGCGTGACCGGATCTATGGCCCCCGATTGTGAAATCAGCAGTTCCCTGGCCCGTATGGCTTCGTTTTCGGTGCTGTCACCGTGCTTGTCGCGGCTGAAATAGAGGTGAGTGAAAGTGAATCTTTCGGGATCCGTGTAGCGCCCGACATTATCTTCGAGAAATTGTTGCAGTTCATCTTCCGCAGGTTCTGCCTGTTCGGCCAGGTCCTTGAACATAAACTCCAGTTTCTGACCCAGACGACGGCGCACGATGACGTCGTCCTTGTCCAGTCCGAGCCCAAGCGCTTCCCGGTACAGGATCAATTCGCGGACGTGGGAATCGACCAGGCCGGCCAGTTCCCTGTCGCTGGGCAGTCGTTTCCATTGCCGCTGCCACTGTGTTTCGAGCCTTTTGATATCGGCCTGTGTAATGGTGATGCGGTTTGGTGGCAGGTTGTCAGCCGGATCGGACAACTGGTAGAACAGGGCAAACAGCCCCGCGCCAATCAACAGAAAGTGGAGCAGTGGTTCCCTGATAAGTTTTTGAATTACAGCCATCAGTATTAATAGTGTATATGCCCGGCGGCGGGCGCGTGATCTTTATACCGCCAGTGCGCAATATTTACGGGATTAGAACGCCATTTTCCCCGAGTGAGGATTCCTGGTCACTACTTGTTTCGATCGGTTGCGATCGATGCGTTTGAGCGTGTTCTTGCAGGAGTAGCGGGATGCGGTCAACCGGTCGAACAGGCCTTTTGCGATATACCCGGTGGCGACAATGGTCGCCGTGACGGGGTTGGTTGCCGTCGCCGCGGCGAGGGTTGGGGTCAGGGCGTAGCCGGCGATGGCGGCCGTGACCAGCCCGCCGCCGAGCCCGAATTTGGGCGCGGCGATGTGGCCCTGGACCTTGAATCCTCCAACCAGGGTGGAAAAACTGAGTCCCAGACCCTTCTTTGCTCTGGGCTGAGCCGCAAGGTCGACGTATCCCGTGTTTATATCGACCTCTCCCTTGCCCGCCAGGTTATAGTCGCCGGCCTGCAGGGTGAAGCTCTTGTTGATCCGGGCAACGCCTCTTTTTATGTCCACGCCAAGAACACCACACTGGTATTGGGTACTTTTCCTTTCCTCTTTGGATTTGGTGATACCGCCCAGCATCGAGTGCAGGATGTCGGAAGACACGATGCTCAATGCATTGGATTTTATGGTCACTGGACCCATGGTGACCAGAGCCCGGCCTTTGAGGTGTCGAATAAAGCTGCCCAGCGTGTCACCCTGGCTGTGGAGACTGAATTCCCCGCCCAACTCGCCACCCACGAATACGCCATCTTCGAGGTTTAGAAGGGTTTCCACGGTCTCTCCTTCCATCCGGCCGGCGAAGCGGAAGGTGGGGGGGTCCGTATTGATGTCGATAGAACCACTGATGGACATGGGGCGGCCGTCCAGGGTGACCTCGTACTCGGCAAGGGTAAATACCCCCTCCCGGGCGTCGATGGTGAGGTACAGGTCTTCGAAATTATAGTCCCCGAAATTGGCCCGGTCGGCACTGAAACTCACATACAGGTTCAAATCCCTGACCCAGTCAGTGTTGATTTCCACACCGGCCGTGTACGCCTTGAACAGTTCTCCCGGGCTCTGTTCGGATTCCGGCTTCTGCACTCCCACCGGTGGTGATGCAGAGTCTGCTGCTGCCTTCGAGTCAGTTTCGTCCGCTATCGGCCCGGATTGTTCAGATCCAGCATCGGGTGCGATCAGTTTGGTGAAGAGTTGTCTGGAATCCATGACAATGAAGACCTGGGGAGGCTCGACGGAGAAGTCGAACTTCATTCCACCTTCCACATCCGTTTGTTCTGCTTTCAGCGCCAGCTGTCTGACATAAAGCATTTGATCGGAGTACGAAATCTCTCCGGCAAGATGCAGAGGGCCGATGAGGCGCAAGGGCCCCAAATTAGGAAAGTACTGGTCCAGTTCGACCGGTTCCTGCATGCTGAAGTGCAACGCGACGTTGGCGCTCGGCTCGTTTGGCAGTCCGGACACATCACCGGAAACCGTAAGCTCCCGGTCGGCGCGAATCGCCTTCAATTTCAGATCGCGCAATGCAAGATTGTTGATCGGGCCTTTCACATCGGCGTCCAGGGAGACCGAAAGCTGGTCCAGCATCGGGTCCGGCAGTTGGTGCAAATATTTTCGGATCCCGCTGGCGTCGTCGATAGTGATGCGGGCTCTCAAGTCTAGTTCCGGCACATCGCCGGCCAGGTCGATTGTGCCGTCCACGGCGGATTGATATAAACCACCGTCGAACTTCGCCCGGGCATCCGTGATGCTGAATCGTTTATTCGCAGCGGACACGCCGGCGGTGATCGTCAAAGGCCCGGGCCGGGTTGAGTCCGGTGGTTCGATACCGAGCATCCGTGCCAGTTCCGTCGAGTCCGGGGCTTCGACCGCGATATCCGTGTCGAGTATCAGGTCTCCCCCGGTAAGCGATACTCCTCCCGTCACCCGGCAGGACAATTTGCCCCGACTCAGTGCCACATCCAGATTCTCTACCGATATATCATCCTCCTTTGCTTTGATTATGGCGCTGATCTCCACCGGCAGCGGATACCGGGTCAGGTCTATACCCAGCCTGGATGTCATTGCGCCTGCCTCAACAAGGGTGTTCATGTCGTCTACCCGTGCGTTGAGTTCGAGTTCGGTTTCAATATTGGACAACAGGTTCGATACACTTCCGCGCACGCCGATTTTCATCTCGTCCCGTGTAATGTTTGCTTCCAGGTCGTGTATGTCTAAGTCGCTACCGGTGAGGACCAGCTTGCCGCTTGCCCTGATGGGTCCTGTTCCCGGCCGTACCCTGACCACGTCGTCGGCAAAGTGAAGAAATTCGTCCACGCTTGCCGCTGCGAACTCAAAGTCGAGTTCACCCACCGTGGCCCGCTGTTGGAACTTTAGCTCGCCTTCTACCGAACCCTGCAGTGGGAACAATACTGCGTTCTGCCGGATCCACCACGATACCGATGGCGCCCTGATGGCATCGATCCGGGTTTGTCTCGCTCTGCCGGCGCCGATATCCAGCTTTACAGCCAACCCGTGGTCGGCCGCCCGGAGGTTTATATCCCCGATGATAAAGAAACGGGATCTTCCCAGCCTGCCCGCGGTTTCAATTCGCGCTTTACCACCGCCATCTTTGAGATCGATATCAAACTGGTGCAAATCGAGGCCGAGGATCTCGTTTTTCTGCTGATTTTTGAACAGTAACTCCGTTTCCGAGGTGTCTATTTTGACCAGAT
>CAXMTM010000413.1:0-7930 GCA_964196385.1 Arenicellales bacterium | reverse complement strand
GTGAGGACATATGACTGACACGCAACAACCTACCAAGAAATCTACCAGACTGGATATCAGGCAGGTCTATATCAAGGACTTGTCGTTCGAGTCGCCCATGTCTCCGCAGTCAATCGCCGCACCGGGCGGGAACCCCAAGATTGATATAAATCTGGGCATAGCCTCTAAGAGGCTGGATGAAGACGGACACCACGAGGTCGTGTTAAATATTGAGGCCACCGCAAAAAGTGAAGGTAAAACGATGTTTCTCGCGGAAGTCCAGCAGGCCGGCTTGTTCCAGATACAGGGTTTCTCGGACAATGAGACGGAGTTGGTGCTCAACGTGGCATGCCCGACCGTACTGCTTCCTTTTGCCAGAGCCGCGATCACGGATATCGTGAGTAGGGGTGGCTTCCCGCAACTCCTGGTCAATCCGGTGAATTTCGAGACGTTGTATGCAAACAAGGTCAAGCGGCAAAACGATCAGCCTGATGCAGGTAAGAGTGTGCAACCTGCAATTGGCTCCGAACCGGGCAACGGTGAGACTATAAACTAGGCCTGGCTGGTCCCCGACCAGTATGTCTCAAACCAGCCGGCCTGCAGCCGTCGCCGTGCTGGGGGCGGGTTCCTGGGGTACGGCGCTGGCTTTGCTGATCGCTCGCAACGGTTATGCGGTAAAGCTTTGGGACATTAGTACAGGGCACCTGGACTCGATCAGGCGCCACGGTGAGAATAAACGGCATCTCCCGGGCGTGGCCTTGCCGCAGAACCTCGAGGCAGTGGACGATCTTGAGTCCCTTCTTTCCTGTACCGGCCGGATCCTTGTCGTGGTTCCCAGTCATGCATTTCGCGCCACCTTGGGCAGCCTGGCCCGGTTTTGCACGAAAGATAAGCAGTTGTTGATTAGCTGGGGAACAAAAGGGTTTGATCCCGAGCATGGAGTACTGCTGAGCGAGGTTGCGGCTGAAGTTTTTCCAAGTGCCAGACTGGCCGTTATTTCCGGGCCAAGCTTCGCCACGGAAGTCGCGCACGATCTGCCCACGGCGCTAACCGTCGCCTCCCCGGATGAGGACACGGCGAACACCGTTGCCGCCTGGCTGCGCAGCGATCGCGTTCGTGTATATACCAACAACGACCTCGCCGGTGTACAGCTTGGCGGCGCCATCAAAAACGTCATGGCGCTGGCTGCCGGCATCAGTGACGGGTTAGGGTTCGGCGCCAACGCCCGGGCCGCCCTGATCACTCGTGGACTGGCTGAGATGAACAGGTTGGGCACGGCACTGGGCGGTGATCCGCATACATTCATGGGCCTGACCGGGGTGGGAGACCTGGTGCTGACTTGCACCGACAATCAGTCGCGAAACCGTCGCGCCGGTATTGGACTGGGCCAGGGTCGTTCGGTATCCGGGATTATGGAGGAGATTGGTCAGGAGGTGGAAGGCATCAAGACGGTGCGGGAGCTGTATGCCATGGCCACACGGATGGGGGTGGACATGCCCATCACCACTGAGGTTTACAGGGTGATCTATGAAGGACTCGCTGCCGAGGAAGCGGTTGTAAGTTTACTGAGCCGCGAACCCAGGGCTGAGAGGTGACTCTTCCCAACTCGCCTCTTTTCCACTCACTTCGCTACGATTCCCCGGGTCCGACAGGTTCTTTGGCGAAGTTCTGTTGCCGCCATGCTTCGTAAATGACGATGCCCACCGTGTTGGCCAGGTTCAGACTGCGATTGCCGGGCACCATGGGCAGCGTGATCCGTTGATGTGACGGTACCGACAGCCTGATCTCACTGCTCAATCCACGGGTTTCAGGCCCGAACATAAAGGCATCACCCGGGAAATATCGGGGGATGGTGTACAGGGTTTCGTTGCGGGTGGACAGCGTATACAGCCGCCTGATCCGGATGTTATCAAGAAAAGCTGCATAATCCGGATAGCGAAAAACCCTGGCCCAGTCACGGTAATCCAGGCCGGCTCGTCTGAGCTGCTTGTCGTCGGGTTCAAAACCGAGAGGCTCGATCAGATGCAGGGTGCAACCGGCGTTGGCGCACAATCTGATGATATTGCCGGTATTGGGCGGTATCTCCGGTTCATAAAGGACGACATGAAACACGGTCTGATCAACTTTAATATATATTCAGAACGGTTTGACGACGACCAGGATTATAGACAGTAACAGGATTATCACGGGAAACTCGTTGAACCAGCGATACCAGATATGTGACCTGGCAGCCCGGTCGTGTTTGAAGTCGGTCAGGATTTTTCCACACCAGACGTGGTAGACGATCAACACCAGCACGAGCAGCAACTTGGCATGCAACCACCCCCCCGAAAATCCATAAGCCAGCCACAACCATGTGCCGAATAACAGGGCCAGTACGGCGCTGGGTGTCATGATGCCGATAAACAGCTTTCGTTCCATGGTCTTGAATCTTTCCCGGCCGGGTTGGTCCTCCGCCATGGCGTGGTAGACAAATAGCCGTGGCAGGTAAAACAGGCCCGCAAACCACGTTACCACGAAGAAAATATGAAAAGACTTTATCCAGAGCACGTTATGTTTCCAATGGGCAGTAATTAAAAGACCCCGACACCACTTTATCGCAGTGACATTGACAACTTACTGCGTGGACTTGTCTGGTGCTTGCCGCGCACCGCAATTTGAAAAATTGTCAGTCCACTTTTTCCGTTGATTTATTCGTTCTCTCGCCTGCTGCAGCGGACCCGGGTTTTGTAAACCAGTTCCTTATTTTGCTAAACACGGACCGGATTCCCCGCCACAGCTTCGGCATGAGCCAGATCACCAGCGCAACGAAAATTACCAGCAATACGATAAATAACACCGGGTAGTTCAGGGCGGTCCACAAACCCGTAACAACGACAATGTCTTCCCCAATGGATGCTGTCCAGTTGCTGACGGGTTCGGGTGAAGTGTTGATCAGGACCCTGGAGCCGGCCTTGGCAAAGTGTGTACCCGCGCTCAGGGTCCCCCCCAGAAGCAACCCGATGAGTTCCGCTTCCGGTGTGATTTGAGCGAAGGCGGCGCCGGCCAGCACGGCGCCGGCCGGGATACGGATGAAGCTGTGTATCGCATCCCACACCGTATCGACCCCCGGGACTTTATCGGCGAAGAACTCCACGCAATACATCAGGCCCGCGGCCACCAGAACCCCGGGATTTTCCAATATTTCAAGATCAGGGGGTAGGTCTATTGAACCCGTGGTTCCCATCAAACCCAACATCAATATGGTTGCGTAGAGGTTGATTCCGCTGGCCCATGCGGCTCCCAGGGCAACCGCAATGATGGAGATGGTTTCCATAGTTAAATCCCGTAGACAGGCTCCTGGTTATTCATGCGGATTGTTGGCGAGAAGTCAAGTTCCCGCCTCCGGCAAAAATTGCTGCAGCAGGTCGTTCAGGAAACGACGGCCAAATGCGGTGGTGGCGATATTTTTGCCGTCGAAATGCAACATGCCGTCTGCTTCCGCTTTCACCAGTTGTGCATGCACGCGGGTGATGGGTTGCCCGGTGTGTTGTTGAAACAAGGCCGTGGAAACAGGTCGTCGCAGGCGCAGTGCGTTCAGCATAAACTCGAACCGAATGTCTCCGGCCGACAGGGTTTTCCTGCCACCGACCCGGTCTGCTGTATGAGCTTTGTCGAGGTAGGCAGCAGGGTGCTTGATCTTCCATGTTCTTGTGATCCCGTCACCCCGGGTGACCTTGCCATGGGCACCGGCGCCAATGCCGACATAGTCACCGAATTGCCAGTAGTTCAGGTTGTGCCGGCAAGCCCGGCCATTTTTGGCATAGGCGGAGACCTCGTATTGCGCGTATCCATTTTCCTGCAGGATGCTTTCTGCACGTGACTGCATTTGCCATCCATTGTCATCGTCCGGCAGTACCGGCGGCTGCAGATAGAAGGCGGTATTGGGTTCGATGGTGAGTTGATAGCAGGAAAGGTGGGGTGGGTCGAAAGACAGGGCAGTGTTGATATCGGCAGCGGCCATATCGATTTTTTGTCCGGGAAGAGCGTACATCAGGTCCAGGTTGAAATTTTCAAAACCCGCACTGATTGCCGCGCTGACCGCATGGCGTGCGGACAAGCCATCGTGCACACGACCGATGTTGCGTAGGGATTCATCGTCGAAGGTTTGCACCCCGATGGACAGGCGATTGACGCCGGCACTTCTGAATTCTTCGAATTTTCGGGAATCCGAACTGTCCGGATTGGCCTCCATGGTAATTTCGATGTCCGCTACGCATCCAATTCGGGCACGGATTCCCGAAAGCATCGAGTCCACGCTTTCCGTGCTGAGCAGACTGGGCGTTCCGCCGCCGATAAAGATGCTGCACAGCTTCCTGCCCCAGATAGTGGGCAGTTCCTGCTCCAGATCGGCAAGCAGTGCGTCTATATACGCCTTTTCGGGCAGCGGCCCCTTGCGCGCGTGGGAGTTGAAGTCGCAATACGGGCACTTTTTTTCACACCATGGGACGTGGACATAGAGGGAGAGCGGCGGTAAACCCTGAAAGAAAAGCTGATCTCGCCCCACTACACTAGACCGTATTTTGTGGTGCGTCGCTCAAAAAGGCGCCGATATTTTCGCCGACAATATTGACCACGCGTTGTCTGGATTCCCGGCTGGCCCAGGCGATGTGCGGGGTGACAATGAGATTCGGTATACCGGTTTGTAATAGCGGGTTTCCGTGTGCGGGTGGCTCTTCCGTCAATACATCCACGCCGGCGCCGCCCAGTTTTCCCGCGCGCAGGGCATCGACCAGCGCGTGCTCGTCCACAATACCGCCACGTGCGGTATTGATCAGAATGGCGTTGGTTCGCATCAGCGCAATTTCTTCCGGTCCAATCAGCCCGCTAGTGAACTCCGTTAATGGGCAGTGCAGACTTAACACATCGACCTGGGGCAGCAGTTCCAGCAGTGGAATACGGCCGGATTGGGGGCTGCCGCCGGGTCTTTGGCAAATCCTGACCTGCATGCCAAATGCCCCCGCGGCATCGGCCACCCCTTTCCCCAGTGTGCCGTACCCTACGATGCCCATGACGCACCCTCGTAGTTCGCGGATGGGGAAATCGAATAAACAAAAGTGCGGGTGTTTTTGCCAGGCGCCGCTGGCTACGGAATCCATATACTGTGGCAAGCGGGTGGACAGGGCAAGGATCAGGGCGTACACGTGCTGCACCACCGAAGGGGTTCCGTAACCCCTGGCGTTGCACACCGTTATACCCAGTTCACGGGTGGCCTCCAGATCAATGTTATTGGTGCCGGTAGCCGCGACCACGATCAGTCTGAGTTTGCCGGCGCCAACGAGAGTATCGCGATCGAGGACCACCTTGTTGCAGATGAGGATGTCGCAATCGGCGATTCGATTTTGGATGTCCTGTCTTTGGGTAACTCCGTGGAACGACCAGTGTATGTGATCGAAGAATTTTATCGGAGACAAGGTCGAGGTCATCGCCATCGACTGTATCGGTATCCAGGAACACACCCCGCATAGTTTCCATTGTCATTGTTCTCGTTTCCTCCCCCTGGCCTGACGTTGTTCACGAGCGCTCGGTTTTTTCCGATGGTACAGTATCCGGGCCGTCCCGGTCTTTAACTCCAGTGCCAGTTTCTCTCGCTCACCAATACTGTCTTCGGTCTCCGCATACAGCGTCTGCGCGACGTTGGCAGGGCCGCGGTGATCTGAAATTCCCAGGATAACCAGGGTGTAGGTAAACGGGTCCTTGCGTATTCTCAGGACGTCGCCGACCCGTGCCAGGCGCGCGGGTTTTGCCCGGTTTCCGTTGACCTGGATGTGCCCCCCGTTGATGGCCCCGACCGCCAACTGCCGGGTTTTGAATACGCGGGCAGCCCAAAGCCATTTATCCAGCCTGGTTTTGTGTGTGTCCACGCTAGGCGTGGACCTGGCCTGCAAGTTTAACATCCGGCAATGTTTGACCATGTTTTTGCCATAATTATCCGCTAGTTATATGCATAACTTCATGTTATATAAAGATATAGCTTGTTAACCCATTGAAATACATATAATAACTTTTTTTCAACAATTAGAATCAAATGAACATTTATTTGTTTCTGGCCCGTATATCTCCCCGGGTGGCGACATGATCGCGCAGATATCTGGATTCACAAGGCATTTGCTGAAGGCTTGGAACAAAATTCCTGCTGAAGTTGTGTTTTATGGATTCAGGAATAATTGTTTTTGCAAAGATAAAGGCAGGGTTCGTCAATCCGCTGAGAAATGGGGACTGGTGCTCCTGATTGTCGGCATGGTGTCGCCGGCCCTGTCGGACGAACCGGCCATCGACGGAAACGTTAATCTGGCATGGTGGTCCAATAATTTCAGCGCTACCGCGATCGACCCGTCTTTCGATGCCGGTACCGTTGGCGGTGAGGCCGAGGTCTGGTGGCAACACCGGTGGGGCCTGAAAGGCAGCTTGTTCAAATCAGACATAGTTGAGAGCAATTCGAAGGACGGTCCGGATTTTCTCAGTATCGACATTAAGCGGCGGGTGGTTTCCGCCTCCAGAAATAACTTCCTGGCCCTGGGAGTGGGCTGGGAAAGCATTGATCTCGGTGGCGAGGAAGACACACAGGGACCCCGGCTGGTGGTGCAAGGCAGCCTGGGATTGACCCCGGTCTTGTCAGTATACGGCCACACCGCATGGCTTCCTGCACTGGAGGAGTCACGGCGGATGTCGGATCCGAGTGGGTTCGAACTCGAAGCAGGAATAAAAGTGAAACCTTTCCCGTTCTTGTCCTTCCGGGCGGGATACAGGCAGTTCCAGCTGGATTTCAAGAGCCTTGAAGGCGCCAATGAGGCTTCGAAATCAAAGGGCGTGATCATTGGCGCAGGAGTCGATTTTTAACCCTGGCCGGCCCACCTTTGAGGAAAGTGATCTGCGGACTTTATTGTCGACAATTGAAAGTCAGATGAGAACCTACCGGCCGGCGGTGCTTAAACTCGGGGACGACAAGCATGCCGCTGTTGCGCTGATGTTGCGACAGACCCCGGAGCACGTCGAGGCTTTATTTATTGAACGCGCCCAGCACGAAAATGATCCGTGGTCGGGCCAAATGGCATTACCCGGAGGAATGGTTGAGGGGTTCGATGTTGACGCACGCCGGGCGGCCGAGCGTGAGACCCTGGAAGAGGTCGGCATTGATTTGTCCACGGCGATTTATTTTGGGAGACTGGACGATCAGCAGGGACGGCACCGGGGTCACACGGCAGGTATCGTGGTTCGAGGTTATGTATACGCTGTGGACACGGCTGCGCAACCCAGGGTCAACAACGAAGTCGAGGATATCGTTTGGGTGCCCGTACAGCGCTTGCTGGATGCACGCAATTACACTCAAATAGATCATCCGGTATATCCGGGAGAAAAGTTCCCGGGCATCCGGGTCAGCGACAAGGAACATCAGGTTGTGTGGGGACTGACCCGCCGGTTCATCGCATCATTTTTCACCACAATCCAGGTGGTATTCGAAGGCTGATCAGCCGGGCGGGTGTCATTGCCTTGCGGGTATCTCGCCACCCCGTGAGACGCGGGCTAGGAGTCCGTCGGACTTAGGATGATTCTACTGCGCTTATGGGAAATCGGCTCATTTTCCCGATAATTTTCGTTAAATAGGTAAACTATTCTCCTCAAATTCTCGAAAAACTGATCTCGATTTCCCACAATGCTCGCTACGAACACCCAAATCCGACAGACTCCTGGCTGTGTTACCATGGGCATGACCGGTAGATAAAGAAAGATCATGGTTGCGACACCTTCGAAAAAAATCAAACCTGGATCGATTGCCCCCGACTTCAGTTTGCCCAACACCAATCCGGCCTGTGGCGGCGGCACGGTTTCCGTATACGATTTTGAGCAGTGCAAGGCCTTGCTGGTGGTGTTCATGTGTAATCACTGCCCATATGTACTGCACATTGCCGGG
>CAXMTM010000412.1:0-3025 GCA_964196385.1 Arenicellales bacterium | reverse complement strand
ACGGTCGTGCCGCGCCCGATTATCCCCTGACCGATGACACGCTGTTCAAACCCAAGGACCAGCGCGATGTAATTTTGAACTTCGTTTCCAGCAAGGCCCTCAACGAGAAGCACCCGGAGCGCAACCAACAGTACAACCGCCTGCAGAACAAGGAGTTCGACTGGGTCAGGGGCATTATCGACATGTACAACATTCCCTGGGATAACGACAGGCCCGGTTATACGCAAAAGGATCGGGCCTTGCAGAAGGCCGGCTGGGAACCGCTGAATATCGCGGGCAGCCGCGGCTCCGCCAATCTACAACCCAACACACCCTTCAACAGTTGGGACCAGTCGGACGTGGAAAAGGAGCAGTACCAGTTCAAGAGCAAGAAGGAGGCCAGCGACTCGATCAAAAGCGCCGCGCGCGTGTTCGGCGCCGTGAAGTGCGGCATCGCCCGACGCGACAAGCGCTGGGACTATGACCCGCTGTACGACATCGAGAACGAGAAAGAACTGTCCTGGGAAAAGGATTTCCCCTTCGAGCCTAAAACGGTAATCGTGATGCTCGCCGCCATGGATTATGACTGCATGTCGACGGCCCCCGCCTGGACCGCGGATGGAACGGCCGCCGACGGCTACACGCAAATGGGGGTGAAGGCCACTCAGATGGCGAAGTTTTTGCGTGGTCTCGGTTACCATGCGGTCGGTGCCGGCAATGATCTTGGCAGCAGTGTTCCCTACGCCATCATGGCCGGGCTCGGCGAAGGCGGTCGTAATGGGGCGTTGCTGGCGCCCGGCGTGGGTCCGCGTGTGCGCATAATGAAGGTATATACGGATTTCGAGTTCGTTGAATATGACGGCCCGCACTCCTGGGGCATGACTGAATTCTGCCTCAGTTGCGGCAAGTGCGCCGAGGCCTGCCCGAGTGACGCCATTCCCCTGCCGAGTGATAAAAATGGTGGTTACGGATTCGAACCCGCCTACGAGTTTTCCGACCAGGAGGGGTATACCTGGAACAACCATATTGGCATCAGGAAATTCTACAGCGATGCCAAGAAGTGCTACAACTTCTGGGTCGAGAATGGCAGTGCCTGCGGTGCCTGCATTGCCAGTTGCACCTTTAATGAACCCGATATGTGGCACCACTGGTTCATCATGGCCATCAATCCAGTCATGCCCAAACCCCTGCACGCGCTGATGGCCCAGGCGCACCCCGCATTCGGTTATGGCCATGTCAACGATCCGGCCAAAGCCGAGAAATTCTGGAAAACGGGCGCCGGGATGCGCACCAACACGGGCATGAAGAACAACATCAGCACCTCGAACAAGACCTGAGGCGGAGGCATCGAGCATGGAACAAATGCAGTGGTTTTTCATGGGCGTTCTGTTCACGGTGAGCGTTTTAGCCCTGGCCTATCTGTCCATCGTCGTTCGCCTTAAGTGGTACACCTGGGCAGGACTTATCACCGGCGTGCTGGCGGTCCTGTTCGGCGTCGGCTGGGCTGGTGCCTCGTTCCTTGAAGGGTATCCTCAGTCGGGGGCCATGGGTTTGACCATATTCAGTGGCGGCGGCATTATCATCATGACGCTGATCTGGCGCCACCTCGTAGCACCGGCGCTTGAGGCTCAGGCAAAAACCTGAGGCATGGCCGCAACCACGATAAAGAGAACGCCGCCCTGGGGCAGAATCATCGAGGCCCTGGCCTGGGCCTCCCTGGTGGCGGCTTTCATCATCGGTCAGATCGCGGCGCAGCCGGACTACGAAGCGCTACTGCAGAAGAAAATGTCCGATATCAAGCTGGTCCGGAAGAGCAACGACACCAGTCTGCCGATCGTATTCAGGGTCGAGGGCGAAGCAGCCGAGGCAGGGAAAGTCGTGGTCATGGCCGAGGGCGTGGGTTACGGCGGCCCGCTGATCCTCGCAATCAAAGCGCGTCGAACCGGCGATGGAGGCAAGTTGAACGAGATCGTGTTGCTGAGCCACAAGGAAACGCCGGCCTTTATGCAGAAGCTCCAGCAGCGCAGTTTCCTTAAAAAATTCGCGGGAAAAAACGTCACCGATAACTTCATCGTCGGTGACGATATCGACGCCGTATCCGGCGCGACGGTATCGTCGCAGGGCTTTACCGCGGCCATTCGCGAAGCGGTTCACCTGGGCGCGGAAAATCACCTGAAACTGCAACGCACCTGGAAGGAGCCCGGCTGGAATTTCGGCAGCAACGAGTTGATCCTCATCTTACTTTTTGTCCTCGCCTATGTCGGCGTGTATCGAAAAGACAAGTGGGGCAAATACATACGCCGGGTGGTGATGGTGGGGACCCTGCTGTTCGTTGGATTCTATGCCAATGCGTCCGTCAATCTGGGCAACCTCGCCAGTATAGCGATGGGTTATATACCAAGCCTGAAGCAGCACCCGCTGTGGTGGATCATGATGATCGGGACCATCGGCAGCGTAGTGGCTGTCGGGCGCAACATCTATTGCCACCAGATCTGCCCCTTCAAGGTGGTACAGGACTTGCTGCAGAAAGTGAGCGGCACAAAATTACGCATCAGGCCGGAGATACAGCGCAAATCCCGGTTGCTCATCTATTCGCTGAGCTGGGCCGCATTGATGCTGATCTTTCTCTCCGTGCACCCGGCGCTCGGTTCCTATGAGCCCTTTGCAATGATGTTTTCACTGGACGGTCTGGGCATCCAGTGGTACATCCTGCCGGCGGCGCTGATCGGGGCATTCTTCGTGCCGAGTTTCTGGTGCCGGCTGTTCTGTCCGGTCGGGTTGTTCCTGAACCAGATCGTGCGCGGCCGCCGTGCCATCCGCAACCGCTTCTTCGGCACAGACGCCGGACGGCGGACCAAGGAGAGCTGAACCCGGACATGGCCAGGAAAAAAGAGAATACCTGGCAGTTCAAGTTCAGCTCGATACTGGCTGTCGTGATGCTGTTTCTGATCGTCGGCTATTTCTTTCAGTCCTATACCGAGATTCGCAAGGTGAAACCGGTTCAGGCCGCTATAGAGCACATCAGCAGTACAAAGACCGGGCAAAT
>CAXMTM010000411.1:0-2545 GCA_964196385.1 Arenicellales bacterium | reverse complement strand
TCTGACCAACTTTCTGGTGGCAAAAGCCGCATCCGAGCGGCAGTAGTTCGTCTAATCCACTGGTATTCGTAGCGAAATCCTGATTAATCGCGGCGGAGACGCCGATATCTTTCGGAAAATATCATACAATCGTTGCTTATTCAGACCTTATGTCAAACCAGTAATATAACTACATCGTGGGAGGTCACCATGTCCAAATCAGTTGAAGCGATTGAAGGTATCGGCCCGAAGTACGGCGCAAAGTTAAGCAAGATCGGATGCAGCAGCCCAGCGAAACTCCTTGCCGACGGTGCCACACGGAAAGGCCGCAAGGAGATCGCGTCGACCGCGGGCATCAGTGAATCTATCGTTCTTCGCTGTGTAAACATGGCGGATCTTTTCCGCATAAAGGGCGTCGCCTCGCAGTATGCTGAACTGCTGGAAGCCGCCGGCGTGGATACGGTAAAGGAGTTGCGCAATCGAAACGCCAAAAACCTCCACCAGGCCATGCACAAGACCAACACCGGCAGGAAAAAAAGGTATGTCCGTCAATTGCCCAGCGAAAAAATGGTCGCCGGCTGGATAGACCAAGCGAAGAAACTTAAACCGATAGTAACTTATTAACCCTCAGCCACGGCATTTTCGCGCATGTTTTTCGAAAGCGCGCCGGGGACCGGTTCTGAACAGATATCGCCGCTAACTTTCTGTTGGACAGTTAGCACCAGCGCATTTACAGGAACCAGCGATGAAAGATTTTGAAAAACTTGGCGCTTTCTATCTGGGCAAAACTTTTGACCTGGCCAGGGATGAACTGAGCGACGAAGTCGTCCTGTACGACGCCAAAGACCTGAATACCCATGCCGTGATCATCGGTATGACCGGAAGCGGCAAGACGGGTTTGGGCATCGGCATTCTGGAAGAAGCCGCTATCGACAAAATCCCGATCATCGCCATCGACCCAAAAGGCGATCTCGGCAACATCATGCTGACCTTTCCCGAACTCAGGCCGGCGGACCTGGAGCCGTGGGTGAACCCGAGGGAGGCGGCAGACAAGGGCCTCACCATAACAGAATACGCCAGGGATCAGGCGCAGCTTTGGAAAAAAGGTCTGGGTGAATGGGGACAATCCACAGAACGTATCAAGCGACTGCGGGAAACGGCGGACATGGCCATTTACACGCCCGGCAGCCGGGCGGGCATCCCGGTATCGGTGATGAGGTCATTTGACGCCCCACCTGCTGAATTACAGGATGACGGCGATTTATACCGCGACCGGATTACCTCAACGGCCACCAGCATACTGGCTTTGATCAGCATCGATGCCGAACCACTCACCAGCCGTGAGCATATATTGATCTCCAACATCCTCAAAGTGAGTTGGGATAATAATCACAACCTCGACATTCCGGGACTGATCGCTGCAATACAAAACCCGCCCATCGAGAAAGTCGGGGTACTGGATATGGACTCGTTTTTCCCCCCGAAGGATCGGTTTAAGCTGGCCATGCGCCTCAATAATCTGCTGGCGGCACCCGGCTTCGATGTGTGGATGGAAGGCGAGAGCCTGGATGCCCGGCGATTATTCTATACAACAGAGGGCAAACCACGCGTGTCCGTGATGTCAATCGCCCACTTGTCCGACTCCGAGCGCATGTTCTTCGTTACCATGCTGCTCAACGAGGTGATGAGCTGGATGCGGCGCCAGCCCGGCACCGGCACACTGAGGGCGATCCTGTACATGGATGAGATCTTCGGCTACGTGCCCCCCACCGCCAACCCGCCATCGAAGGTGCTGTTCCTCACCTTGCTGAAACAGGCCCGTGCCTATGGGCTCGGGCTGGTGCTGGCTACCCAGAACCCGGTTGATCTCGATTATAAGGGCCTGTCGAACACCGGCACGTGGTTCATCGGCCGCCTGCAGACCGAGCGCGACAAGGCCCGTGTTATGGACGGTCTTGAAGGAGCCGGCACCGGTGGTGAATTTGACAGGGGCAGGATGGAACAAATACTGGCGGGCCTGGGCAAGCGCCGCTTTCTTTTGCACAACGTGCACGAAACCGCGCCAGTTATTTTCCAGACCCGCTGGGTCATGTCCTATCTGGCCGGCCCGTTGACCCGTGAGCAGATCAAACACCTCATGGCGGGATACCAGTCGCCCGTGGAAGAAACAGAGGTGCGGTCATTACCGGCAAAAACAGCGCCCAAAGCAGAAAAACCACAGGCGGCAGCGCCCGCGCTGCCGCCCGGGGTCCCGCAGTTCTACATTCCCGCCACCGTGCGCGGCAATGAAGACGACGTGCTGATCTATTACCCTCGTCTGCTGGGCGCCGCAGACGTTGCCTACTCCTCGGCCAAATACAAGGTGCACGCCGAAAAGCGCATCGTCGCCCTGACCGAATTCGATGAAGGCCCCGTGCCCGTTGATTGGGCGGACAGCGAACTTCTGGCCCTGACGGCCGATGAACTCGAAACCAGGCCCCTGGAAGGGGCCGTGTATACTGAGTTGGTCAAAGCCGCCGGCAAAGCCAGGAACTATGCCAGGTGGGAAAATGCTTTCAAGCGCTGG
>CAXMTM010000410.1:0-4315 GCA_964196385.1 Arenicellales bacterium | reverse complement strand
GAGGTCTTTCAACATGGTGCGGTTGTTGGGTTGGTTCCCTCCGTTATTGAAGTACTCGTCACGCAGATACTCGATGACGTCCCAATGGGCCTGCTCCAGGTCTACGTCCTGCGTGCGTGCGAGCTCCTGCGCTACGGATGGACTCCAGTCGTCTGAATTGGCCAGGAAGCCGGATTCAGTGGTCTCTATTGTCTTGCCTTCGAGTTCTATTGTCATTTTGGCCTCCCTAAAATCAATTTTCGTCTGAGAACTGTTTGACCGCGGTGATGGATTTGTGGTGAACGAACAGGCCACAGCCGAGGTTTCTGCCCTCGCCCAGCCCTGATTCTTGAATACGGATCGAATTTTCGACGGACAAATCCGCCAGCAACAGACTGCGCGTATCCAGGTGTCGGTCCGGCGTTTTGATCCTGCTGGTTCGACCGGGCAGCAATTTGGGCACGGCGACGTTCATATTGGTCAGCTCGTCATATGCTCTTTGCAGGAAAGTTTCCTCGTTTTCACCGGTATGGATAACGACGCGCCGTGCAAACAAAGTGGAAGTCGGCCTGATTGCCCGAAGAGTGTAGCGCCCCAGTTTTATACTTGTGCCCGCAACGGTGAGCGTTCTGCCGCTCATGGTGGCGCACTGGTCCAGTCTGCTGCCGGGTATTCTGAGCACGAGTTTCACCCTTTTCGACAGATGAATCATACCGCCCTCTTCCCCGCAGGGTCGATACCAGCCGTTGTTTGACTCGGCGCCGTGAATGGCATGGATTCCTGTATTTATTTCATCCGCAAACCATGGCAGATGATTTTCTATGGACTGACACAACGACCATGAATGGTCCGCGGGCAAACAGGGGCATTCCATGCTGAATGCAACGTCCACCACGCCAGCCGGAAGCCTGGGGTCATCCGGTTGCTCGGTTTCCTGCCAGTACATGGGTTGCCGGGTTTCCGTGATTACTGGTCGGGCAATTCCGACTGTATGGCGTCGCGGTCAATCCACCAGTTGTCCTGGACCAGTACGTCAACAACGTTCCTCAACCGCACCAGGATCCGGCTGATGTCGTTCAGATCAAGCCTTTGGACCCAGTTGTCCAGATCGGCCTGGTTCTCGATGCCGCTGTGTCGGCGGGCCACGGTACTCATCATTTGGCGGGTGTGGACACTTAGTTCGTCGTACTGTTTACCTTTCGCACGCAGGTCGACGACATAGACAGCGGTTGCAGCCGCCACCGCTGCGCCGTCGGAATGGTCCGGAGTTTCATCGATGACATGATTCAACAGCGAGACGGTCAGCTCCGCATCCACCGGAAATGTCACCGCCAGCCAGATGCCCTGCCCCAGGGCGGCAAGGGAAAGCGGTTGCTCACAGCGAAACATCAAGTCGCAGGCCCGTGCCGCGTTCTGCCAGTGCTTATTAGGTGTACTCATCTCGAATGCTTGCTGCGCACTGCTCCACGCCTCACCCATTTTCCTGAGTTCAATCAGCACATTGCTTTCTTCTATGAGCAAGGTTATAAATTTGTCGTCTTCGGTGTCGCAGTCGGTTTCTTTGATCCGCTCCCGCACTGCGTATAACCGGGCCTCCGTGGCCTGCACGGAGGTGCGGGCGTCCTGGCCGGTCTCCGCGCCAAGATCTATTCGAACATCAAGAAATTTCATCATGGCTAGGAGCCTGTCCGAGAATAGAAGTCGTAGCGAGGGGAAGTCATTTTGAGTCCAGTTTTTTGATCATTTGAGGAGAATAGTTATTCATATTTGACGATAATGAGCAGAAAAATGGGCCAAAAGGACTTTTCCGCAGTAGGCTCTCTGTTCTCGGACAGGCTCCTAGGTTCCCAGTACACGGTCGTAATAGCGTGCGCGATAGATCAGTCTTTGCTGGTGGTCTGAGTCTCCGTCGGCGAAGCTGGTCCTTCGATGCAATACATTATTGCAAATCACCCCCTGGCCGGCCTCGAGCCTGTGGGTCAGGGTATATTTGGAGGCCCCGTCGATGACTTCTTTCAGGCACTCGACTGCGTCTCTGATTTCCGGGTCGGGATTCCACGTAATGTTGTGTTGTCTTGCGGTATATCGCATGTGCAGGGCCCCGCTGGCCGGGTCGATGGAAAATACGGGACCAGCCCGGTCGGACCGGGGCTCCGGCACCTGCTCGGAATCAGCCGGGATGATAAACGATTCGGGGTTGGACAGCACAGCCGGAAGTTTTTCGTCCACATCGTCCAGTAACAGGAATACGACGTCAGGATCCAGAAAAGAATTTGCCCCGCCTTCGGGCGCCGGGGTAACGCAATGCAGGATAAAGCTGCGTACTACCTTGTCTGTGTTATTGTAATATCCGTCAGTGTGCCATCCCAGGGGCCGGTCGGTGTACGGGATGTACCTCGGCTTGATCCCCTTCTGTGCAACCTGAACGGACGAGATGGAATTGGTGTCGGCGCAAAGGTTGCTGTCTAGCCGGTTGAGCCCGAACTGCATGCCCAGGGCCTTGAGATCACTTTTAGTGAAAGACCCCGACCGACATTGATAAATAACAAAATTGAATCGTCTGATTCTCTGTAGCAGCGCGTTCCTTTCGGGTAAGGTCAGGTACTGCGGGTTGTTAATTTCGACGGCGATGTCGTCGGCCATTTTTTCATAGTGGGCCAGTTTTCTCTGGATTCTGTCCCTGTGCAGTGGGGCGTGTGCGAATCTGGCACTTTTTGTACTAAGGCGGGTCATAATTTTGTTCGTATTTAAAAATTCAATTCTGGTAGATTCGGGCGAGATCTTCCATTCAGCACCTGGCCCCAATAGTCATTGGAATCAGGATAGTAATATAAATGTGCCGATTCGACTGTATCTCTAGGGATAGGGACGTTTGAAACCAAAGGGATATATAAGGCTGGGAGCAGGTTGGTAGCGCCGCCGTCGTATCTCTTAAGTGATAGGCTTTTTTCGATCACACCCCTCGCTCAGGAGGGTGCATCCAGATGCCGCCGGGCTTAAAATTCATGATCTGCAGGTGAAGATGCCCCGAGCGGTATCCATCCTGGCCACTAAACCGGAACGAGAGGCATACCGATGACGGATAAGCATGCGACGCCAATGCTGGACGAACTGGAGAACGGCCCCTGGCCAAGTTTTGTCTCGGGCATTAAACGCCTTCGCGATCAACACGAAAATCAGAGAATAAATGGCATGGCCAATGACCTGCTGGGTCAACTGGAACATTCCTATGAAACGCGTAAAGGCTACTGGAAGGGTGGAACGGTCAGCGTGTACGGATACGGCGGCGGCATCATTCCGAGATTTTCGGAAGTAGGCAAGCAGTTCCCTGAGTCAAAGGAGTTTCATACCTTGCGTGTGCAACCACCGGCAGGGAACCATTACACCACGGATATGCTTCGCAAACTGGGGGATAGCTGGGAAAAGTGGGGTTCCGGGCTGGTTACTTTCCATGGCCAGACTGGCAATATCATGTTCATCGGCAGCACCACCGAGAACACCCAGCATTTTTTTGATGAGATCAATGAATACGGCTTCGATCTGGGCGGGGCCGGCCCGTGTGTACGGACCGCCATGTCCTGTGTTGGTGCGGCACGATGCGAGCAATCCTGTGCCAACGAGCACAAAATACATCGTAAGCTGGTCAATAATTTTACTGACGACGTGCATCGGCCCGCGCTGCCGTATAAGTTCAAGTTCAAGGTGTCGGGCTGCCCCAACGACTGTACCAATTCCATAGAGCGCGCCGATTTTGCGGTGATTGGGACCTGGCGCGACGAAATCAAGATAGATCAGGGTGTCTTCAAGGAGTATGTAGACGCCAAGGGACGACAGCACGTCATAGACAACATTATCACACGTTGCCCCTCCAAGTGCATGTCGCTCAAGGATGACGACACACTGGAGATCGAAGACCGCAACTGTGTTCGGTGTATGCATTGTCTCAACGTGGTGCCCAAGGCGCTTTCACCCGGTGACGATAAGGGCATCACCCTGTTGCTGGGGGGCAAACGTACCTTGAAGATAGGAGATCTGATGGGGACGGTGATTATTCCGTTCATGAAGCTGGACAGCGAAGAAGATTATGACCGCCTGGTGGAGATCGCTGAAGAAACCATCGATTTCTGGGCGGAAAACGGGCTGGAGCACGAACGTTGCGGCGAGATGATCGAACGAATCGGGCTGGTCAATTTCCTCGAAGGCGTAGGTATCGATGTCGATCCGAACATGATCAGCCATCCCCGTGAAAGTTCCTACATCCGGATGGATGGTTGGGATGAGGAAGTTGAAAAATGGTTTCAGCGAAAGGTCGAACAACGTCAGGCGTCTGCGGCCG
>CAXMTM010000409.1:0-11533 GCA_964196385.1 Arenicellales bacterium | reverse complement strand
GCTATCAGGAATGTTCGAGCCCGGGCAGTCTCCAATACAAGACTCTTTCCCGCCACCTCTTTATTCCATTATAGGCAACATAGCCGGATGTCAAAGTCAGCACTCCACCGGAATGGCTGCCAAAATAAAGCAGAGAACGGCCGCAGGCCGTTGGGTGAGGATTTATTCAGGGCAAGCTGATCAATCGCGGCGGGGCGCCGTTGCCACTGCAGGTGGCGCTATCCCGCGTCGACTTCGACCCGAACAACCTGGGGTTTAGCCAGGCTTCAACCAGACACAGGTAGTGCGTATCTCTGTTGTTAGCCTGTGTACCCGGTTTGAGTGTAATGTGCGCATCGCGCCACGTACTCCCGGGTGGTTCTGGGCATCGGTACGCGCGCGCTGGCCAGATAACTGAGCACTTCCTTACCTTCGTTGATGAGTCTCATACCGTCGGTGACCTGCCGGCGCGTGTCCTCACTCGTCACCTCCGGCATATGGGGGCTGAACTCTTCCAGGTCCTCGCTGGCGGCTACGAAGCGGGGCCAGATACTAAAGATTTCCCGGTCACTGCGCATGGTTTCGGCTTGCGTTTTTGCCGCGTCGCAAAGCTCGCGGACCGGCACACCGATGCCGGTGAAATACTGCATAGTCTCGAATGTATCGATCATACAATTCGCAATGGTATCGATGTCTCGCAAGGTCTGAGCGATCTTGATATAGCGGCTTTCGTAAAACTTTTCTATGGGCATGGTAAATGCCTTGAACGGTTCCCCCCACAATTCGTCTATGCCTTCCTCGCCGCTGTAGTGTCTGACACTCTTGCCAAGCTCCAGCGCTTCCCGGAAACATTCTCCGCATTCGCGCATCAACTCGTTGCCATCACTGATGTGCACTCCCTTCTCCGCCAATTCGACGACCAGTGTAAAAATATCCGTAGCCCGGTTGAACAGTGCTCCTGCCAGCATGGCGCCGTTGACTCGTTTGCGTTTGGGATCGGATTGTTTGTTGTAACTCTCCCGCGCCAGTTCCAGTTTTTCTCCCGGTGTGTTGATGCCCGGTTCGGTGTGGTGAAAAGTCCGTCGGGTAAGTGATTCGATGAGGTCTTTTTTGTTGATCAAGGTGTCTTCTACGGGGGCATAGTACCTGATCCAGTAACCATCATAGAAAATACAAACACTGCCATCGATATCCTTGATATCGCCATTGCCGGGTTCTTTTAACGAATTCTTTTGATGCATTTCTCAGACCGCATTATTGCGTGCGGCGAGTATTGTAATCCCGTCGGGGATGAATTCACACCCGAAACACTCGCCATTTCAGACCCGCAATATCGACAGGGGCCATTGATCGCACTCCGCTGCACGAAAACAGGTAAATACAGTGGCCAGGATGTGTTTTACTTGTACCCGGCGGCCTGGGTGCCTATTATTCGGCCATGGCACGCGGAATATGTTTCATACTTTCACTACTGGCGGGACCTCTTGCTTGTGTCGCCGCTGAAATACAATCATCCGTGTTCCTGTCCCGGACATTTGAAGTAGATCGCATCTACCGGTCTATGGAAGGGCCCAGTGAGGTCAGGGAGATCGTATTGTACGACAGCGAAAAACCAGAGCTGTTGTGGATCAAGTCAATCCGGTCTGAAATCGTCGATATCGACGGCAATACGCCGATGCCCGGCGAGTTTATGTGTCATGTCAACATGGATATCGACCCGGGAAAACATCGCAGTGCATTCAGCCTTGACAAATCATACATCAACCCCCGGTTGATGACCCTGGCTCAGGGGCAATTCGGGATAGAGTTTCCGGACGGATTCGGTGCACCGTTGATGTCCAATGAACCGCTATACATGAATTCTCAGGTCCTGAATCACAATGTTCGCGGACAGACTTTTAACGTCCGTCACAAAATCACCGTGAAATTCGTCCGTGAAAGCGAACTGGAACAACCGATGAAACCGCTGTTCGTTTCGGCGCCATTTGGAATGAAACTGGTCAGCGGCGTCGATGGTTATTATGGCCTCAGCCTGGTCGATCCAAAACTGCACGGCCAGGGCTGTTTAGTGGGAGCGCCCGCGGATAATGTTACCGCCGGCGCGATATTCAGCGACCAGTTCGACCGAAAATTCACTGGCCACTGGAAGGTGGAACCGGGCCGCGAGATCAATCACACACCAGTGACCAGGTTGATGGCGATACCGTTCGACACCACCATCCACTACATCGCGGTCCACCTGCACCCCTTCGCGGAATATGTAGAATTGCACGACCTGACCGAAGACCGGCTTGTGTTCAGGAGCAATGCCAAAAACGCAGGGCAGGGCATCGGGCTGGCCAGCGTCGAAACCTACTCCAGCACCGAGGGCATACCGGTCTACAAGGATCATGAATACGAACTGGTCAGCGCCTACGACAACCCTACCAACGAAAATCACGACGCTATGGCCACCATCTTTCTCTACCTGATGGATAAGGAATTCAATCACCCGGACTCCTAGGAGCCTGTCCGAGACTGGATTGAAATGTGGGCTGGAGGGTGCCTGGAAATTACGGGCCGGATTGCGGGTCGTAGTTATCCCGGCATTCACCTCTCCGGCTTCCTGTACTTGCGAACGACAAACACGTAAATCACAACATTGACCAACATCAGGGCGACCGCCAGTGACCATTGATCGAAACGCGTCAGGTTAACCGGGTATAGTACAGGCAGGAGATAATGTTCGACGAAACCGCCCGTATATCCTGCCTGTCCGGCATTGGCCCGCAGTTGGTTTTCCAGCGGCGTCAGCGGGCAGATCCACCCGTTTGCTTCAACCGCAACCCCCCACAACAGAGCAGGGATATGCAAGTACACGGTATATTTCCACCTCAACACCAGCACACCGCCGAACACCGTGTAGATAACGAACAACAGGTGAACAACCACTATTGCATCCGCCAAATACCGGTCCAACATGGTTATGTTATTAAGTTAACGAGTTCAATGATTTCGACGATCATAGTATTCTACCAGCCTGACAACAAAGAGCCGGCGTACTGCCTGGCGGGGGCTGACCCAGGGAGCCAACTAAAATGAATTTACCAAAAGTATTCTTTGCTTTCTTTATCATGCTCGCTTTGACCCTCAATTTCGGGTTTTTCATCGGCGAGATAGATAACCCCGAGCACCACCACGCTTATGAACTGTTCGCCGCCCTGGTTATAAGCCTCATCGCCACAGTCATGAAATTCGGCGACCGCACCCATGTCGGCGCGGTACTGCTCGCTGCCAGCCTGGTGGCGGATCTGCAGTTGATCACCGCGGCGATCCTGTGGGCCGTGGCAGTGCATGGCATGGATTCCGGGCTGACTACAACTATCGTAACCAGTATCGTGTCGCTGTCCGGGGGTGCGGTAGTGGCCAATCTCATCTCGGTCGTCCTCCTCATCATCGAGACCGTACAAGCCAGGCGCTAATCATGCCCGTCATTTTTCTGGCGCTGCGCCGCCTGCGCGGTTCGCTGATCATTCTGATCAGCGTATACGCCATCGCGGTGCTGGGCCTCACCCTGATCCCGGGTGTGAACCTGGATGGTAATACGGAACGCATGGGCTTTTTCCATGCCTTTTACTTCGTCAGTTTCATGGGTTCGACCATAGGATTTGGAGAGATACCCTATCCATTCACCGACGCTCAGAGACTTTGGGTCCTGGTCTGCATTTATTTTTCGGTAGTAGCGTGGCTGTACGCCATTGCGCGGGGCATCGCTCTGGCACAGGACCCTGCCTTCAGGCATGCGGTCACCCACAACGCATTTGCACGGGCGGTGGGACGGATCCACGAGCCGTTTTTTATCGTTTGCGGGTACGGCGATACCGGGCAATTGCTGGTAAGCGGGTTCACCCGGCGGGGCATACGGACTACAGTCGTCGACAGGGACCAGACTCGCATCAATGAGCTCGAGTTGACCGATCTGAATATCTATGTGCCCGGCCTGTGTGAAGATGCCGAACACCCAGACACCCTGATCGCGGCGGGATTGAAGCACCTGCATTGCGCGGGTGTAATCGCAGTAACAAGCAACGACCAGGCCAATTTGAAGGTGGCTATCACCGGCAAACTTCTGCGGCCCAGCCTGCACGTGGTATGTCGTTCCGAGCTCCACGACGTCGGCGTCAACATGGAGTCCTTCGGTACCGACGACATCATAAACCCGTTCGATATATTTGCGGACCGGCTCGCCATGGCCCTGCACTCCCCCGCCAACTATATCATCCACCGCTGGCTCACCAGCCCTTCCAGCACACCAATATCGGAACCCCTGTTTCCGCCCCGGGGCCGCTGGATATTGTGCGGGTACGGTCGTTTCGGCAAGGCTGTGGAAAGATTTCTATCGTTCGAAGGTGTGCACGCAACCATTATCGAAGTCGACCCCGAGCTAACGGACGCCCCCCACGACACCATCGTCGGCCGCGGCACCGAAGCCGTCACGCTGCATGAAGCCGGTGTAGAGGAAGCAGTGGGCATCATTGCAGGCACCGATGACGACGCCAACAACCTTTCGATCATCATGACCGCGCGGGAGATCAATGCTGACCTGTTCATCGTGGCTCGCCAGAACAGGGAACGGAACGGTGCGCTGTTCGAGGCCGCTGACATTCACCTCGTCATGCAACGCAGCGATATCACTGCGCGCAGCATTATCACGCGTGTCACCAATCCGTTGCTCGCCGAATTTCTGGGCCAACTGCCACAGGACGATGTACAATGGAGTAATATTCTGGCCAGTCGGATCAGCGGTGCCAGCCGGCACACCGTGCATACCTGGAATCTGATCCTCACTAAAACGCACTCCCCGGCACTGGCTGTGAGTCTTTACAAGGGTGAAAAAATCACACTGGCGATGATCCTCAACGAAGCCCACCGCGCCAGCGGAGACAAGGAATCGCCGCTGCCTCTGATGCTGAAGAGAAATCATCAAACAGTGATGCTGCCTGAACTGGACATTCAACTGGAACATGGCGACCAGATCCTGATTTGTGGCCCCTTGTCCGCTGAACACAGGGTGGCGTGGATCGCAGGTAATATTAACGCCCTTGACTATGCTGTACACGCCGCCGTCAAGGAACCCGCCGCGGCATGAGCGTTGTGGGATCCCGAATAACGGAGGAGAAGAAAATGAACCAAAGTAAAATCTGTGTAGTGGTGGGCGCTGGCCCCGGCAACGGCCTGGCACTGGGAAAACGGTTCGTTGCCGCAGAGTACACAACCGCCCTGCTCGCTCGCAGCAGCGAAAATCTGGATGACCTGAAGACAGCGTTGCCCGCTGCACACACGTATCCCTGTGACGTAACCAACCCGGACGCCATCGAAGCCGCGTTCGGCAGCGTGGCACAGGATCTTGGCCCGGTTGACACCCTGATTTACAACGCCGGCTCCGGCGTCTTCGGCAGTATCGACGAAATCGATGGGGAAGCTTTCGAGCAAGCGTGGCGGACCAACGCTCTGGGCTGTTACCACTGTGTCAACACCGTGCTGCCCGGCATGCGCGCCTCGGGGAAGGGTACGATTATCGTTATCGGAGCAACCGCCGCAAAACGTGGCGGCGCCCGATTTACCGCTTTTGCATCCGCCAAGGCTGCCCAGTACAACCTGACCCAATCCATGGCGCGTCACCTCGGCCCCGAAAATATCCACGTCGCCTACGTCGTCATAGACGGCATGATCGATATCCCCAGAACCCGGGCGCGCATGCCCGACAAGGCGGATGAGTTTTTTCTCAACCCCGCGGATATTGCGGATGCAGTCTACAGGATCGCTCAACAGCCGCCCTCGGCATGGACGTTCGAGTTTGATCTGCGCCCTTTCTGCGAAAACTGGTGACAGCGAAATGTCCGCATCGGCCATAACCCTGCCCGACGATCGGGAACCTGTGATCCGCATCATTCCGATGCCGCAGAATACCAACCCTAATGGTGACATTTTCGGAGGCTGGATCATGTCGCAGGTCGATCTGGCGGGCAGCGTCGTCGCCGTGCAGCGCATCAAAGGCCGCATGGCCACGGTGGCGGTAAACAGCTTCGTATTCAAAAAACCTGTCTTTGTCGGGGATCTGGTGAGCGTCTACGGCAACATTTCACGGGTAGGAAACACTTCCCTCACGGTGGCCCTCGAAGTGTACGCCGAGCGCCGCATGATCGGCGAGTTCACGGGGGAAGTCGTCAAGGTCACCGAGGCCGAATTTACCTATGTCGCTATCGATGAAAATCGTCGTCCCTGCCGCGTCCCCGCCGAGTAACCCATGACTGAATTTCGTAACGCGTTGGGACAAGTTGTCGGCTTCCCGGTAAAGCACTGGCGCGCGCCACCGGCCCCTGCAGGTCTCACTCTGCACGGAGACTACTGCCGGCTGGAAAGGCTGGACGGAGAAAGCCACGCCCATGATCTATTCACCGCCAATGCCGCCGACCTCGACAATCGAATCTGGACGTACCTGCCGTACGGGCCGTTCGGGTCCCTGCACGAATATCGCACCTGCATGGACGATTTATGCAGCAAGGATGATCCGCTGTTCTATGCCATCATCGATGACCACAGCGGCCGGGCGCTGGGCGTGGCCAGCTATCTTCGAATCAACCCGCGCGACGGCACCATAGAAGCCGGACACATCAACTTCTCACCCCTGCTGCAGCAGACCGTAATGGCCACCGAAGCAATGTGCCTGATGCTGAGGCACGCCTTCGACGATCTCGCTTATCGCCGTTTTGAATGGAAGTGCGACGCCCTCAACGCAGCTTCAAGAGAGGCCGCTTCGAGACTGGGATTTACATTCGAAGGAATTTTCAGGCAGGCTACAATGTACAAGCAGAGAAATCGCGACACGGCGTGGTATTCCATAATCGACACAGAATGGCCGGCATTGAGGTTGGCCTTTGAAAAATGGCTCTGTCATGACAACTTCGACGGCGGCAGGCAGATCAATCGACTGTCGTACTTCCATTCGGCCCGATGACCGTGAACATCAGCGCTCCATAGACATGTACATACCCAAACCTTTCGCGGAGCACGATCGGAGCAGAATGTTCGAGCTGATGCGTACGTACAGTTTCGCAACGCTGGTCACCGCGGCGGACAACGTTCCGCAGGTCACCCACCTGCCGTTTATTGTAGATCCAGGGCGCGGGCCCAACGGCACGCTGCTCGGGCATTTTGCCCGCGGCAACCCGCACTGGAGAAGCATCGGGCCCGACGATAGGGCCACGGTCATCTTCCAGGGACCGCACAGCTACGTTTCTCCGCGCTGGTACCGGGACCAGTCCAACGTCCCCACGTGGAACTACACGGCGGTCCACGCCACTGGACCAGTCGAAATACTGCGGGATACTTCGGCAGTGCTCGATATCGTTTCAAGATTGACAGAAGTCCATGAACGTGAGGCCCCGGATCCGTGGCCTGTGGCCAATGCCGAACGGGATCTGGACAAGCTTCTGTCCGCCATCGTTGGTTTCAGGATTCCGATCCAGACCCTGGAAGGGAAGTACAAGCTCAGCCAAAACCGGACCACCCAGGATCAACAGGGCGTCATCGACACCCTGACGAAGTCAGAAGATCCGACCATCAATGGCGTGGCTGAATTGATGCGCCGCAACCTCACCTGAATGACCTGATATTTGCATGGGGATACTGAGTTCATGTCCACACCGATGCTCGTCATAGGCAACAAGAACTACTCTTCCTGGTCGCTGCGGGCATGGCTTGCCCTTGCTCATCTGGGAACAGAATGTGACGTCATCCGTGTTCCTCTTTACGTGGATGGCTTCAAGAAAACGCTGTGTGGTTATTCACCGGCCGGCAAAGTGCCGGTTTACATCGACGGTGAAACCACCATCTGGGACTCCCTGGCGATATGCGAATATCTGGCTGAAACGCATCCTGCGCTGTGGCCAGCGGATGCAACCGCACGCGCCCTGGCGAGAAGCATCAGTGCCGAGATGCACGCCGGCTTCACGGCCATCCGTAATGAAATGCCCATGAACTGCAGAGCTGTAAACCGAACCGTAAGCTTTTCCACTGCGGTTGAGAATGAAGTCGCCCGCATCGATGACATGTGGACCACTTGCAGGTCTGAATTCAGTCCCGGCGGCCCCTGGTTGTTTGGTGATTTCTCCATTGCAGACGCCATGTACGCGCCTGTCGCATCACGGCTCCACACCTACGGCATAGTTCTGGGCGCGGCCGCAAATCACTACAAGGACACCGTACTGTCTGATCCGAATATGCAGCAGTGGTTTAGCGACAGCGTGAACGAGAAGGAAGTGATAGAGATCGCCGAACTGGGATAAAAGGGTGCGGATACAAGAACGAAAATGAAAAGGTTTCTATGACGATACTAATTTTAGGTTTGATCATATTCATAAGCATTCATCTCTTACCTGCTTTCTCCAGCGTCAGAACTCGACTGGTCAAGAAATTCGGAGAAAAACGTTACAAAGGTCTTTATTCTCTGGTTGCAGCCACTGGATTGATTGTCATCATCGTTGGAATGATTTATCGTGATTTTGTCCATTTATGGATTCCTCCTGTTTGGGGGAGGCATGCGGCCATGACCTTAATGTTGCCTGCAATTATATTGTTAGTGGCTGCCGATGTTCCCTCAAATATTAAACGATTCACCCGCCATCCCATGCTATGGGGTGTGACGTTGTGGGCATGTGCTCATTTATTAGCAAATGGAGATTTAGCCTCTTTGATCCTGTTTGGAACTTTTGGTTCCTATGCTCTGTTTGATATGTGGTCTGCAAACCGGCGCGGATCTGAAAAAAGCACCCAGGTCTATCCAGTTTCCAAGGATGTGAAATTAGCGATAATTGGAATAGCCGTCTATGCCGTGATTATATTTATTCATCCCTATGTCATAGGAATTCCAGTCATCGTCGATTGGTTCTGAATGCCCGAACGACGGCTTTGAGTTGAACTCTCGCCGCATAAACCAGCCATATCGATGTTGAAATCTATTGCCAGACGAAGTAGAAATCTAATTCTGAATTGGCAAGATCGGGTTTAAGTTTTTAATACTCAATCGTTTCGGCGGCGGGATTCACGCAACTGTCCAATGGCTGGCAGTTGAACAATCCCGCGGGTCAGCTATCGATTATAAATTCACTCCGAACCCTTCCAGGCAAACCGCTCGAGTTGCCTGTCGTGAATACGGGAAAGTGTGAGCAAAGCAGTGATCGCGCCGACCAGAGCCATAGCCATATCGGACTGGGTATCCCACTGATAGCCCTGGGTGGCCAGAAACTGCTCTGCCGGGCCACCATACAACACCGCCACCCACCATTCGATCAATTCATAAAACGCACTGATGGCAAGGCAAATCGATACCACGATACAGGCCAGCCAGGCACGTCCTTGTACGACATCGTTGCGAAGCAGAATTTCTCGTGCAACGATGGCGGGTATAAAACCCTGGGCAAAGTGCCCCACCTTGTCGTAGTTATTTCTACCCCAGCCAAAAACTTCGGACAACCAATCGAAGGCCGGCACCTCGGCATAAGTATAATGCCCTCCGATCATCAGGATAATGCAATGGACCAGGACCAGCACATAGAGCAGGGGTGTCAACGGAAACGAATCACGGGTAAAGGCTAATATGAACAAGGCTATTACCGCGGGCAGCACTTCGAGCACCCAGGTCGGAAAATCTTTGGGGGCTATGGCGGACCAGACAAACACAGCGGTAAAGACGCCCAGCCAGATTATCGTCCATCTGCCGGTCGATGCAGCGCCCGTCATGAGTCCGGAAACTCCGCCAATAGTTTCTCCCGCTTCCGCATCAACGTTTTGAATGATTTCATCAACGAGGTCCTGATGGTGTCAACGGCTTTGTCAAGACCTGCTCGAACACCCCGGCGTGCGGCCGTACGCAAGGATGGCCGCAACCACCGCGACAAAAGAAACGGGATCAATCCGGCGAGCCCGATCAGGAGCAGGCTATGCACGGCAAAATCGATCCCGAGAAACGCCTGCTCGCCTGCGATACCCTGTTGGTACCCCAATATTACGTTGTAGACCACCCACATACCGGCCGCCACGGGCAGCGCGTAAACCGCGGATTTCATGACCCGGCGCAGCACACGCCGCACCGGTCCGCCCGGATCATACATAGCCGCGTTCAATCCATTTCTCGTTTCATTCACCAGCGTCTGATTGGCCGTCGCAAGCATTTGTGCCACCCTGGTCTGCAGCGGGCTGCTTTGCATGCCACCAGCTTCAACGGCAATGGTGATATCAGCACCGATATTGGCGATCAGGTCGGCATTGTATTCGGAGCCGATGATGAGTTGCAGGTCCTGTTCCGGTAAAGCCGGCGGGTCCGGGTCCGTCCGCCATGCCGCGGGCACGGCAGGGTATTTCTGCACGATCGCTTCGAGTTCGACAGCCAGGCGATCCTTGATCGCGGTGAGACGGCGATCGATCGTTTGCGTCATTTTTTTCTGCATTTGCTCCCAATCGTTGTCCGACCCGATCCTGTGCATGATTGAATTGCACAGGGCGTCGAGTTCTTCCAGTCTGGCAAGCACGCCGATGCGCTGCAGTTCCGCAAGGCCGTGATCCCGGATAGCCGTGTCGATGATGCTTTCCAGTCGTTCAAAATCATCACTTTGATGCACGCAACTGGTGCGCAGCACGACGGGGGCGGGAAAACCCGCGGCTTCAAGGTCCGTGACAAACTCGCTCAACTGAACGTTGACGGCCTCATCCCAACGATTGATAACGAACAACCAGTGGTGTTTACGGTGGCGGCGTTCGATCAACTGCCAACCGATGTCATCCCGGTAGCGTTCCGGGCTCACCACGTAGATCAGCCAGTCGATGTAAGGCAGCCAGGTTAGTACCAGTTGCCGATTGTCGGTTTCCACGCTGTCGATATCGGGCATATCCAGCCACGCCACGTCACGCCTGTGTTCGACTTCGTGGTACTCAACGCGCGTGTCGGCAATAGGGCTGTCCAACGAAAAAACGTTGAGCGTCTGGCTCCGGTGCACATACATTGTGGCTTGTGTAGAGGTTGGGCGCGTGACACCGGTTTCAGCAATCTGCTGCCCGGCGAGACGATTGAGCAGGCTGCTCTTGCCCACACCGGTGCCGCCAAACAAACCGACCAGCAGTGGCCGGCGATCAGCCCCCCTGAAAAGGTCTCCCGCGGATTCGGTTTCGATCCTGTCCAGACCCTCGATGTCTCCCTCTTCCAGCCATCCCTGAGCCTGGGCGCCGCACGCCCATTCCCTGACCCGGCCAAAGCGCTCGGTGAATCCGCCGTTCATGCGCACAACTCGGACTTCAACCGTTCGGCCTCAGCCAGTTCCCCTTCACTGATTCTGAACAATGCCGCATTGCTTTGATAATTTTGCATGTACAACAGGGGTGCAAGGACTTCCTGCCGCAACAGATCCCGAACCAGGTCGCGTTGCCGCTCCCGCAACTGGTCCTTCACGGATGCCATAAACTTACCCGCCACGCTTTCGGTCAATATCGATGTCACCGACAGCATGGCCGGGGTCAACAG
>CAXMTM010000408.1:0-2371 GCA_964196385.1 Arenicellales bacterium | reverse complement strand
TGAAACATGGGGGGGTCTTCGATCAGGCCCTCTTCCAACAAGCGCCGCGCAAACATGATATGCCCCGGTTCGAACACTTCGAGTTCCGGTTTGATGCCCAATTCCCTGATGCGTGCCGCCATCACCCGTAAATGCGCGGGGGTGTTGATGAACACCTGATCACCAAAATTGAACGTGCCCACATCCAGAGTACAAATATCGGGCCGGAGTTCCTCGATATGTACCAGCCTTTGCAACGGATGTATCAGCGTAGTGCCCGGTCCACCGACTTTGGGGTCATCGTCCCCCGGCACGAAGCGGCCGCCCTCACTGGTGGTAAGGTTGATCAGGACATCACTGCCGGTATCGCGTATGCGCTGGACCACTTCCCTGAACAAAGCCGGATCGCCGGACCGCATACCGGTATCGGGGTCGCGAACGTGGATATGGACGATGGCGGCACCTTCGCGATGTGCCTCCACGCTGGAATCGGCAATCTGTTTTGGCGTGATCGGGTAATCGGGGTGATTGTGGAAATTGGCGTGCCCACCGGTTACCGCACAAGTAACTATGACTTCCTGGGGCATAGACTGCTCTCCTGCTTTGTCATGGATATTTTATCACTGATAATTAACGCAGATCGGCAAACATCCGCCCTGCCCACGGACCGGCCGGCACGCGGCTCATATCCAGCACCCTGATAAAGGGGACAAGGCTCCTAGTTCTCCTCCGCCCAGGCCGCTGCCCGGGGCGACATGACAAACCCTGCGCCGGTATTCTGCTTGCTGGCGGAATCATGGCCAGCCACGCCGGGACAGGCAAACATATTGGGGTATACACCATTGGGCGTGACCTGGGTCCGATGCGCGGATGATATTGCCTCGATAACACCGGCGGGCAGCGCCGCATCGAGCGTCACGGTATCGGATCCGCTGACGTCCAGACGGGGCTGATGAATAGCCTCGTCCACTGACATGCCATAGTCGACGAGGAATGAAATCAGCTGAAACACGGCCGGCATGATGCGGCGCCCCCCCGACGCGCCCAGTGCAAACCGCTGGCCATCGTCGCGCAGCAGGATAACGGGGCACATGTTGGATAAAGGCCTTTTGCCGGGGGCGATTGAATTCGGCCTGTCGGGGCGCGGGTCGAACCACATCATTCCGTTGTTCATCAATATTCCGGTACGGGGCAAAGTTACTTTTGATCCAAACAGCGACAACAGTGTGATTGTCAATGCCACCAGATTACCGTCCCGATCGGCAACATTGATGTGAGTAGTACAGGAGGAGGTGGTGGTGTCAGGCACATCACCGATATGTGCGAGTCGATGGTCATAGGCATCGAACAGGCTTCCGGCATAGGCCGTGTACGCCCCTGCATCAGGCATCGCAGCGTCTACACGCAGGTTGTTGCTCAGCGCTGTCAGCGCATGGCGCAGCGTTGGGCCGGCGGTGAGACCCGGGACGATGTCGATTTCCGCATCGCCATAGCGACCCCGTTCCACTTCCGACAAATGCGGGCGGTACGCAGCAAGGTCATCGGCGTTGAGATTTATTCCCAGCATTTCCGCGTCCGCAATGATCTCCCCGGCTATACCCCCGGTATAGAAATCAGCGGCGCCGGCATCGGCCAGACGGCCCAGCGTTTTAGCCAGTTCACCCAATCGAATACCAGGCAGGGGACCCGCCCACTCACCCACGGGCACGAAACCATCCGGCAGAAATACCTGCTTGCTGTGTTCAAATCGCGCCAGCTCGCGCGCAGCCGAGGCAATTTTCAGGGTCCCGTACCAATCCACCTGCATGCCTTGTTCGGCCAGCCGTGTCGCCGGAGCCAGCACATCCTGCCAGCTCAGGTTGCCAAACGCCTGCAAGGCACGATCCAGGCCTGCGACCATTCCCGGCACCGCCACCGAGCAAGGCCCCATGATATTGCGGTCGCCCTCGACGGAAGGCCAGGTGAAAAGATCCGGTCCCGTTCCGCCCGCCAGGGGATAGTCCGCCGGGTCCAGGGACGATGATGATTTTACGCCGAATTCCACGGCATAACTTTTATGCTCGGCCGCCCTGTACACCAGCATGTAACCGCAACCGCCAATGCCGCTCATCCAGGGTTCTACGGCCCCGATTGCAAAGCCCGAGGCAACCGCGGCATCAACGGCATTGCCTCCCCGGGCCAGGATCTGTGCACCGATTTCCGACGCCAAGACGTGTTGCGTGACGACAATGCCACCCTCCGACTCGACTGCCGGTTTGCGGACTATCCAGGATTCGGGAAGTGAACTCGGCGTTGACAATGGCTTACCGTGTTTTTCTGATCGGGTGTTTCAGTCTATGCCAATTGCCCTCGGCCACAAAGACAAAAGTAAAAATATACCGCTACGCGGCCG
>CAXMTM010000407.1:0-5713 GCA_964196385.1 Arenicellales bacterium | reverse complement strand
AAGATTACATGCCGATATGAGTGCTAACCGCCGCCAGGCCGTCACCGCCGTCGAAAGTCGTAACGCCGTTCAGCCACATCTTGTAAGTATCCGGGTTCTTTTTCAGCCACGCTGCAGCCGCCTTGTTCGGGTCCAGCCCATCATCGAGGATCGCCCCCATGATCTCGTTTTCCATGGCCAGCGTAAACTCAAGATTCTGTAGCAATTTTCCAACGTTTGGACAATCTTTGCTATATCCGGCACGGGTGTTGGTATAGACCTCAGCGCCACCGAAGTCTGGGCCGAAATAATCGTCGCCACCCGCAAGGTAAACAAGTTCAAAGTTTGCGTTCATCGGGTGCGGCTCCCAACCAAGAAATACAACGGCTTCTTTTTTCCGGTCCGCCCTTGAAACCTGAGCCAGCATGCCCTGTTCACTGGATTCCACCACCTCGAACCCCTTCAAGCCGAAAGCGTCCTTGTCGATCATGTCCTGTATCAAACGGTTGCCGTCATTGCCGGGCTCGATACCGTAGATCTTGCCATCAACGCTGTCGCTTATTTTTTTGATATCGGCAAAATCGGCGACGCCCATGTCGGCCGCCACCTTATTGACCGCCAGGGTATATTTTGCACCTGTCAGATTACGTTTTACGGTTTCCACCGACCCATCTTCACGGTAGGGTTTGATGTCGCCTTCCATGGTTGGCATCCAGTTGCCGAGAAATACATCCATATCCTTGTTTTTGAGACTGGCATAAGTAACAGGAACCGAGAGCACGGTTGCCGAAGGATCATAGCCAAGCCCTTCCAGCACTACCGATGTCGCCGCCGTGGTGGCGGTAATATCTGTCCAGCCTACGTCGGAAAACCTGACCGCTTTACAACTGTCCGGATCGTTTGCCAAAGCCGACGCCGAGAAAACCAGCGCCGCCGATAAAGCGGCAAATTTACTGTAATTCTTGTTGATCATTATTATCGTCCTCCATCATTGTGGTTTGAGCATCGGCAGCAAGGAAAAACAACCGAAGCCTGCTCGGTCGATTATTATCTCCCCGGAAAAACGGGATTTGTGCCGTATTCCGCAGTAGCGTACCAAAAAACGTAATCAGTTTCCTTAAATCATTTACCCTTGCACATAGACCGGGTTAGCATTCGTACGCGTCATTTTTCACGGATATGATGCACGAACTCACCAATGCTCTCCAGCGCTCCGCTTGCCTGTGGCAAAAACGGGGCAAACATCTGAAACACGTGGGGCATGTCCGGCCAGGCCTCCAGCCTCACCGCTACCCCGGCGGCTTTGGCCTTGTCGGCGAATCGGGTGGAATCATCGAACAGAACCTCCGCTTCGCCCACCTGCAACATCAACGGCGGCAAACCCTGTAATTCTCCAAACAGCGGAGATACATAGGGGTCGTCCACTGCAGCGCGGTTCTGTACATAAGCCTGAACGACGGCCCCCAGGCGCTGCGGACGAAGTATCGGGTCAATGTCCGCCCGGTTCGTGATCGAAGGACTGCCCCAGGTCAAATCAGTGGCGGGCGAAAGCGCCATGGCTGCGTTGGGTAATGGTTTCCCCAAATCACGGCGCTTCAGCAACAGGGCAAGGATCAGGTTCCCCCCTGCCGAGTCTCCTGCAATGAATGTGGATTCTGCAGCCCCCTCGACGGCGGGGCCGTTGCTCAACATCCAGTCCAGGGCCCTGTCACAATCCTCCAGCCCGGCCGGAAACGCGTTTTCCGGCGCCAGGCGATAATCGACATTGAGCACGCTGCAACCGGTCTCCTGCGCCAGGCGGCCGGCATGAGCGCGGTAACCCTGCAGGGATCCGGACATCCAGGACCCGCCGTGTATGTACATCAATCGGCTCGAAGGCGCGGAATTACGGGCAAGCAGCCACTCACAGGGTATGTGGCCGATACGCAGCGCAGTTGCCGACGCACCGCTCTTACATGTGCTGTCGTCGACCTGGGAATACTCATCGATCAGGGCCCGGATTATGTTGAGATCCGGAGCTGCTGACGCGACGCGGTCAGCGAGCTGTCGCAAGTGCGCATTGACCACACTCAGTCGTGCCGATTCAACGCCGGCTCGACCCGGAGCTGGATTCGAAATTCTGCTCATGGATCCTGCATCCTCATCCCAAAGGAGGGATTGTACCCGTATGCGTCCAACCCGGCGTTCATCTGCACCCGTCCTGCGCCCCTTGTCGATGAATAAGGCCGGGATCCTGGTGAGTAGTTCAGGCCAGTGGCGTGGGGCAGATATTGGTGCGATACTCGCGATCCATTTCAGGAAAATATCGTGCTTATATTTCTAATTCACATCCGCGACCCGCAGTTTTACGCACTGCCGGCCAAGGAACGCTCCAGAAACGGGCGTATACAGGTCATGGGATTTCCGCCCATCGGCATCATGTCCTTATCGGCGGTACTCAAACGGGAAGGCCACGAGTGCGTCATGTTCGACCAGGCCAATCCGGAGACTCCCGACGACGTCATCATCAACGCCATTTACAAGCGGAAGCCAGCGCTGGTAGGCCTGAGTTTCCTCAGCACCACCAGTTATCCCTATGCCAAGGTCCTGGCCCGCCAGATCCGGGCCGCGGAGCCGACGGTGAAACTGGCTTTCGGAGGGGTGTTCGTCTCTCTCAACGCCCAATTGGTCAAACTGCAGTGTCCCGAGGTGGATTTCGTTTGCCGCGGTGACGGCGAACAATTGATCCTGGACCTGGTGGAACGTCTGGACGATCCGGCCGAAGTGAACAGTGTGACCTGGATGAAGGATGGCAAGGTGGTGCACAACGCCAACCAGCCCATCGAACGAAAACTGGATCAGTGGCCCTTTCCCGACCGCGAGAGTCTGCCGCTGGACTTTATTGAATCCATGCCGCTCGACGTGCCTGCGGTATTGTCCATGGAAAGGTTTACCACCATGCAGACATCACGGGGGTGTCCCTGGCCCTGCGTGTTCTGCGACATACCTGTTTTCAACGAGGGCAAGTGGCGCTCCAGGAGCGCACAGCACGTCGTAGATGAATTCAAGCACCTGCAGGAAAACGGCTATGGTGCAGTCTACTTTGTCGATGACCATTTTCTTCTGCAGCCCAAGCGCATCGAGGCAATTTGCAGGGGCATCAACGATGCCGGCGTCACTATTGAATGGGGCTGCGAAGGTCGGGTCGACTCTACCGCCCAGCACCTGTTTCCGGCCATGGCCAAGGCGCATTGTCGGACCATCATGTTCGGACTGGAAAGCGGCAGCCAGAAAATCCTGGACCGGCTCAAAAAAGAACAGACACTGGAGGATGTCGAGACCGCCGTCACCAACGCCAAGCAGGCCGGCATAGAAATCGTGCATGGGTTCTTCGTCGTCGGCAGTCCCGACGAGACGGTGGAAGACATCAGGGCCACGTTCGATTTCGCCTCCAGGCTTCCCCTGGATACATTCGGATTCAACCGGTTGTGCGTATACCGCGGCACACCCCTGTGGCATGAGTACGTCAGGCGCGGCCTGGTCAATGACGAGACCGACTGGTACAAGTATTTCAAGTGTACCGAAATCGATCCCACCTGCCTGCCGGGCGAGGTCATCCACGCCGAGCGCAGTGCCGGCCTGAGGCGTCTGTTACTATACAAACTGCGCCATTATCCAGTCCAGTTGTTTACTCTGATAAGGCGGTTCCTAAGGTACATGCCGGCACGGGACGTCGGCTACCTGCTGATCAAGCCTTTCCTTGGCGCCAAGCACGGAGCAACCAAGGCCGAAACCCTGTCACGGGCCGTCGAGCATGGTGCAATCAAGGATGCGGCAGCGGAATTGACCCAGATCGAAGATGAGGTTCTTGAGCAGGTCATGCAGGAATCCCGGGCCGAGCGCCAACGCATACAGGATGAGGCCGAACGCGATCTGCCCGTGGCCTCGGGCCAATGAAGCGCGCAGTAATAACAAAAGTATAAAAAAATTCCGGTTACTTGACTGAATCTATAGCCACGCTCGTCCACGGGCCGGTACGCCAGCACCTCATATCTCTCACCGTGCCCATGATCTGGGGCGTTGCCGCAGTGATGTCGCTGAACATCGTGGACACCTGGTTCATCGCCCAGCTCGGCGATCGGCACCTCGCCGCAATCAGTTTCACCTTTCCCGTCACCATGGTCCTGATCAGCCTGGGTATCGGGCTGATGGCCGGAACCGCTTCGGTGATCTCCCGGGTACTGGGCCAGGGCGATGTTGAACGGGTGCGTCGTCTAACCACCGACGCCGCTGTATTGGCCACCGTGCTGGCCATCGCTTGTTCGATAATCGGTTTGTTGACCATGGACCGGCTGTTTCAGCTAATGGGTGCGGACGAACAGCTGCTGCCGCTTATTCGCGACTACATGACTGTATGGTATCTGGGCTTCATATTTTTTCTGGTGCCCATGGTGGGTTTCGGCGCCATTCGTGCAACCGGCGACAGTAAACTGCAGAGCAACATCATGCTCGGGGTGGCGGTGGTCAACCTGATACTCGATCCCCTTTTGATTTTTGGATTGGGCGGCCTGCCCAGACTGGAAATGCAGGGGGCCGCTCTGGCATCGGTTGTGGCGCGCGGGCTCAGCTTTTTTGTAGGCTACTGGGCGCTGCGCTACAAAAAAAACATGATCACCTTCAGCATCCCGGGTTTGAACGAGTTTCGGCGCTCGTGTCAACATGTGCTCCACGTCGGACTGCCCGCCGCCGGCACCAATATAATCATCCCCATGGCGACCGGGATTGTGATCGCCATGGTGGCGCGTTATGGCAGCGACGCGGTGGCGGGGTACGGGGCGGCAATCCGCATCGAACACATCACCCTGGTCATGTATTACGCCATGTCGGCCATGATCGGTCCTTTTGTCGGACAGAACCTGGGGGCGCTCAGGTACGACCGGATCGAGCAGGCGATCTCCTTGTGCTGGAAATTCTGTCTGTGGTCCGGAGTGGCAATCGCTGTTGTGCTGGTCGCTGCCGCCCCGTTTCTGATTGGTCTGTTCGGTGACAATGCACAGGTCAACAGTGTCGGTTCCGCGTACCTGTGGATAGTCCCGGTGAGCTTCGGGCTGGAAGGCGCGATCATGGTCATCAACGCAGCGTTCAACGGCCTCGGCAGACCCCTGCCGGCGGTAGTGATTTCACTGACCCGGATGTTTGTTCTCTATGTCCCCCTGGCTTACGGCTTGTCCCTGGTCTGGGGCATCAATGGTGTATTCGCCGGTGCGGCACTGGCCAACATTTTGAGTGGACTGATGGCGTGGACGTGGCTCAAGCATCATTGTCGTAACCAGTTTATTCCACCCAGCCCCCTTTCCTCTTCGGGAAGATAAGTGTTTCCCAACAGGCCGGACCCGACCCGATATAGCCATATGAATCTTTCAGGCGTTACCCACATCATCGACGAATACCTGGCACGATTGGATCGCACCTATGTGATCAACAATGTCAGGGCGCATCTGGTCGAATCCATGCCATCGGGCAGGGTCAAAGAAAGCGACACCGCTCAATCTTTGCACATGAGTGTCAGGAGCCTGCAGCGGAAGCTTAAACAGGAAGGCACAACCTTCAAGCAGGTTCTGGATGAAACACGCCGCGAACTTTCACTTTCTTATATCAAGGAAAAACATACACCCATCAAAGAAATCACATATTTACTTGGCTACTCCGATCCGGCTAATTTTTCAAGGGCGTTCAAACGCTGGACCGGTATGTC
>CAXMTM010000406.1:0-6553 GCA_964196385.1 Arenicellales bacterium | reverse complement strand
TGCTTCGCGACCCGGCGGGCGGCGCAATAACAGGCTCACCTGCCGATACGCCCAGGCCTGCTTGGTCAGGTCATCGTAGATGATCAGCGCATCCTGGCCCTTGTCACGGAAGTATTCTCCCATGGAGCACCCGGAATACGGCGCGATGTACTGCATGGCCGCGGATTCCGATGCAGGCGCCGCCACCACGATGGTGTGTTCCATGGCGCCGTGTTCTTCGAGTTTTCGCACCACGATAGCAATACTGGAGGCCTTCTGGCCGATGGCCACGTAGATGCAGATCAGATCCTTGCCCTTCTGGTTGATGATGGTGTCGATGGCCACCGCTGTTTTCCCGGTCTGGCGGTCGCCGATGATCAATTCGCGTTGACCGCGGCCGATCGGCACCATGGAATCGATGGATTTCAGTCCGGTCTGCACCGGTTGTGATACCGACTGCCGGCTGATGACGCCCGGGGCGACCTTTTCAATGGGGGAGGAATCCTCGGTCTCCACCGGGCCCTTGCCGTCTATGGGAGCACCCAGAGAATTCACCACCCGGCCTATCAGCGCCTCGCCTACCGGCACCTCGAGGATGCGCCCGGTGCATTTAACGGTGTCTCCTTCCGTGATGTGTTCATAGTCCCCGAGGATGACCGCACCGACGGAGTCCTGCTCAAGATTCAATGCCAGGCCATAGGTCTCGCCGGGAAACTCCAGCATCTCGCCCTGCATGGCATCGGCCAGTCCGTGCACCCGGCTGATACCGTCTGTCAGGCTTACCACGGTGCCTTCGGTACGTGCTTCCGCAACGGCCTCAAAGCTCTTGATCCGCTCTTTAATCAGATCGCTGATTTCGGATGGATTCAGTTGAGTGGTCATATCTTTTCCTCAGTACTCGTGTATTCGTTCATTAACGGGCAAGATTGGCGGCGAGTTTCTGCAAACGACCCTTGACCGACGCATCGATCACCAGGTCGCCCGCACGGAGTACGGCGCCTCCTATGAGATCCGGGTCCTGGACTACCTCCAGGGTGACTTCGCGGCCCAGCCTTTTGGACAGGGATTGTGCGAGTTGTGCCTGCTGTTCACTCGATACCGTCTGCGCCGAGACGAGTTCGGCGGTGATAGTCCCTTCGGCCTCCGCGCGCATGGATTCGAACTGCGCAGCTATATAGGGAATCGCAAAGACGCGATCGTTGGCCACCACCAGGCGCAGAAAATTCCTTGCCTCGGCGAACAAGTTATCCCCGGCCACGTCTTCGAACAATTGCACCAGGGCAGCGTCGTCTACCTTCGGATTTTGTGCCAGCTCCTGCACCTGTTTGTCGTCCGCGATGGCGGATGCCCAGGCCAGGGCCGTGGACCAATCCGGGTAATTACCGGCACTGCGCGCCAGTTCGAACACGGCCTGGGCGTAGGGCCGGGCGATGGTTTGATATTCACTCATCGGGTTCGCCGCCTACAATTGTGCCGCCAGTTCGTCCAGCATCTTGCTGTGCACGTCCGCATCCACCTCTTTGCCGAGGATCTGCCCGGCACCGCTGGTGACCAGCATGGCCAGCTCGCCGCGAAGTTGTTCGCGCGCGCGATTGATTTCCTGATCAATCTCGGACTGGGCCGCGGAAACGATGCGCTCGCTCTCGACTTTGGCATCCGACTTGGCTTCATCGACGATCTCGGCACCTCGTTTTTCGGCGCCGGCAAGAATTTCCGCCGCCTTGCCCTTGGCCTCCCGGATCACTTCGGCGCCACGTTTTTCGCTGAGCTCCTGCTCCTTCTTGCCCCGTTCACCAGCGGCCAGGCCGTCGGCAATAGTTTTCTTACGCTCTTCGAGCGCGGCCATCACAGGCGGCCATATGAACTTCATACAGAACCACACGAATACAATGAACGCGATGGATTGCCCGATCAGTGTCAGATTTATATTCATTCAGACGTCTCCCGGTGTTGGACCGCCTCGGCTAACCGCCCACCACAGCGAACATGATGTACAGCGCTATGGCCACGCCGATGATCGGAATCGCGTCCACCAGGCCCATAACGATGAAGAACTGGGTACGCAACATGGGCAGCAACTCGGGCTGCCTGGCGATGCCTTCCAGAAAACGTGCGCCCAACACGCCGACACCAACACCAACGCCAACACCCGCAAGACCCAGAAGAACCGAGCCAGCAACGTAGAGTAATGCAGTTTCCAAATTCATTTATTTTCTCCCACTAGGAAATGTTTAAAAATTGGATCGATTTTGAATTAGTTTTTGAAATATTTAGTGTTCCGAGTGCGCCATATCGAGGTACACCACGGTTAATACCATAAAGATAAATGCCTGCAACAAAACAATCAGGACGTGAAAAATAGCCCACCCAAGCTGCAAAATACCGCCCATCAGTCCCCAGAAGATCCCCCCGGAAAAGAGCAGCGCGATCAGAATGAAGATCATTTCCCCGGCAAAAAGATTGCCAAAAAGCCTAAGCGACAGAGATATCGGTTTCGATACCAGGCCGATCGCTTCCAGGAAAAAGTTCGCCGGAATGAACAGGATCTTGAGGATGGGGTTTTTGGCCGCAAAGGGCTGCATGGTCAGTTCTGAAGCAAAGCCGACCGGTCCCTTGACCTTCAGGCTATAGTAAATGGTCAGAAAGAACACGCCGAGGGACATGCCGAAGGTGGCATTGACGTCGGTGGTTGGCACCACTTTCATAAAAACGTGATGTGGGTCTGCACCAAATACACGATGCATGATTTGTTGCGTGGTCCACGGGATCCAGTCCACCGGCACGAGGTCCATGCAGTTCATCAACAGGATCCACACGAACAGGGTCAGGGCCAGCGGCGCGATGAGCGGGTTCTTTCCTGAAAAGGAGCCGCGAACGTTGTCGTCAATGAACTCGACCACCCATTCGACGAAGTTCAACAGCCCGCTGGGGGTATCGGCCGTGGCCCGCCTGGCGGCCCGGCTGAAAAACCAGATGAACAGGCCACCCGTCAACACCGACCAGAACATGGTATCGAGATGGATCGCCCAAAAGCCCATTTCTTTCGCTTCCTGGGCATTGTGTGCAAAACCCCAGCTGCCACCCGGTTGTTGCCCGAAGGTGAGGTTCTGCAAGTGATGCTTGATGTATGCCGTGCTTGTCAGTTGATCGCTAGCCATCAGTTTCTTCGCCTGTTTCCCTGCTACGGGAGATATTCCGGTCATCATTCTGGAATGCCGCACCGATCAGCCCGGTGATCATCACCGCGGCACATCCAGTTATAAAAGCAACGATATTAACGCTTTTCCATCCTGCAAATACGGCTATAAACAACGCCACCATCATTATTAGTTTGCCCGCCTCCGCTCTGTACAACATGGCCAGGGCTTGCTCCGCGGTCTCCGTTTTCGACGCTGAAAATACACGCCAAGTCGAGTATCCGTTCGCCGCGACAACAATCAGGCCGCCGGTCAACGCCGAAAGTCCGGCGTTGCGCCCGTAATAACCCAGCGCCAGGGCCGCCACCAGGGTCACGGCGACCTGGGCCAGCAGCGACTGCTTAAACCGCGCCGGGACTCCCGTTTTACTCATCATCAGCCCCCTGCCACCGACGACGCCGGCACGCAACAGCCTTCCGCGGCAACCTCCCTGTATTCACGTTGCACTGCAACAAAGGGCGGCGAATTATAAAAGTGGGCGCTACACGGGTCAATATTGAAGCACTGTAAATATCATAGTTCGAGCGTGATAACGACGCCGGTCAGTGTATACGGTCCAAAATGCCGTCCAACTGCTCGAGGCTGTGATACTCGATGACGACTTTGCCGCTTCCCTTTTTGTCCTGGACGGTTACTTTAGCGCCCAGCTTTTCCGACAATCTCTCCTGCAGCTCACGGATATCGGCAGCCACCGGCCTGGAATCGACCTTACGGGCAATTGTTGCGTTCCGGATTCGCCGAACCCGCTCCTCTGCCTGTCTCACCGACAATCTCTTGGCGGCGATCTCCACGGCCACAACCTCCTGATCTTGCCCGGACAGTGTCAGCAGGGCTCTGGCGTGACCCATCTCCAGCTCGCCTTTTTCAAGCAGTTCCCGGGCCCTGGCGCCCAGCGTCAGCAAGCGCAGCAGGTTGGTGACCGCGGATCGCGAACGGCCAACACCACTGGCGGCCTGTTCGTGGGTGAGACCGAATTCGTCGAGCAGCCGCTTGATCCCCGACGCTTCCTCGATCGGATTCAGGTTTTCCCGTTGAATATTTTCAATGAGCGCGATGGCCAGCGCCGCCTCGTCGGGAACATCCCTGACCACCGCCGGAATTTCGCTCAGCCCCGCCAACTGCGCCGCCCGCCACCTGCGCTCTCCGGCAATGATTTCGTAACCACCGTCGCTAAGGGGTCTGGCTACGATGGGCTGCACTACGCCTCGCGCGCTGATGGATTGAGACAGTTCCTCCAGCGCGTCTTTATCCATGTGCGTACGGGGCTGGTATAACCCGCGCTTGAGCAGGTCGATGGGGATATTTCGAAGCTGCTGGTCATCGTCCGCAGTAACGGCAGCCCCCCCCAGCAAGGCATCCAGCCCACGACCCAATCGTTTTTTCCGGGGATTAGTCATGCTGCCTCCGCGCGCCGTATGACTTCGCTGGCCAGGGCCAGGTAGGCCTGGGCGCCCTTCGAGTTGAATTCGTAAAACATTGCCGGCTTGCCGTAACTCGGCGCTTCGGCAAGTCTGACGTTGCGAGGAATTATTGTGTCATAGACTTTGTCTCCGAAATGTTCCTGCAGTTGCTCAGAGACTTCGCTGGAGAGTGAATTGCGCCGGTCGAACATGGTTCTCAACAGTCCTTCGATCTTCAGTTTGGGGTTCAGCGCTTCCCTCACTTTACGGATAGTGCCGACCAAAGCGGTCAGCCCCTCCAGGGCGAAGTATTCGCACTGCATCGGGATCATCACCGAATCGGCGGCCACCAGAGCGTTGACGGTGAGCAGATTCAGTGACGGCGGGCAATCGATAAGCACATAGTCGTAGCGCCCGGCCGCTTGTTGCAGGGCCTTGCGCAATCTCAGTTCACGCCCAATCTTGTCTACCAGTTCCACCTGGGCTCCCGCCAGGTCGGCGTTTGCCGGAACCAGGTCATAACCGCCCTCGGTAGGGACAGTGGCGTCGCGGACAGTGCCATCGCCCAGCAACACATCGTAAATCGAGTATTCGTGTCCATCCTTGCTCACTCCGCTTCCTACCGTGGCATTGCTCTGTGGATCGAGGTCTACCAGTAATACCTTGCGACCGGCGTGCGCCAGGGAAGCGGCGAGATTGATTCCCGTCGTGGTCTTGCCCACGCCACCCTTCTGATTGGCGACCGCGAGGATCTTGCTCATTTACCGGTCCCTCTGTAAGTTGCAGGTCATCCCGAACAGGTCAGGACCACAATATGCCGCTGGGCCTTCAAACCGGGAACGTCCACCCTGTGCACCGCTTCGAGCCCGATCCGGCCCGGCCCCAGACCCGCCAGTTCCGCTTCCGGGTACCGCCCCTTGAGCGCAATGAGTTTGCCGCCGCGGACGCAAACATGCCCCGTTTTGTCGACGAACCCGGCAATGTCCGAGAACGCACGGGTTATAAGCGTATCAAATTTCTCCGCCGGCTGATATTGCTCAACTCGCTGGCAGACGACATTGACGTTGTCCAGTTTCAACACATTAACCACGTGATCGAGGAACAGTGCCTTCTTCTTTCGACTTTCGATCAGGGTAACGGAAAGATCGGGGAGCACGGTTGCCAGCGGCAGACCGGGCAGTCCGGCACCAGATCCGACATCCAGTAATCTTTCGCCATGGATAAAGGGCGTCGCGGCGAGACTGTCCAGCAAGTGTATAGGCACCATGGACGGCACGTCCCGTATCGAGGTCAGGTTATAGGTTTGGCCCCATTTTTCCAGCAAGGCGAGGTATTGCAACAACTTTCCCCGTACGACAGCGTCGTCAGGCAGCGCCAGGTCCCGCAGTCCCCGGCCGAGTTGCCGTTCAATCTCCAGCCCCGCGCACCTGCTAAGGATTGAACCAGTCTATCATCTGTGTCTGCCAGTTTTCCTCAGCCCCAAATTCACCCTTGACGTGGACCAGCGCAACAGAGACGTTGTCGTCGCCCCCCCCTTTATTGGCAAGGTGAATCAACTGCTGCGCACAACTGTCAAGGTCGTCCTGCTTCATCAGGGTTCGGGCAATTCTGTCTTCGCCCACCATGTTGGTAAGACCGTCCGAGCAGATCAGGTAGAGGTCTCCCGGGTTGACCGAATGTTCACAGATATCGATTTCGAGCTCGCGCTCAGCGCCCAGCGCCCGGGTTACTAGGTTCGAGTTGAACGATGCTCTGGCTTCGTCCTCACTGTACATTCCACTCTTGACGATTTCCCGGACTACGGAGTGATCATCCGTCAGTTGCTGCAACTGACCGTTCCTCCAGGCATACATGCGGGAGTCACCGGCATGGGCGCAGGTGAGGCGATTGTCGTAAAACAGCGCGGCCACAATCGTAGTACCCATACCATTGTATTCCGTGCTTTCCGCCGCCAGTGCGAATACCTCGTCATTGGCC
>CAXMTM010000405.1:0-3759 GCA_964196385.1 Arenicellales bacterium | reverse complement strand
GGCAGGTGCCAGTTATTTCATGGAGGGTAAAAAGTTCTCCTACGCGCTTGGTGCTTCCGTTATGTACGCGGGTGACGGCAAAGTGGACCAGACAGCACAGAACGTGCGCTTCAAAGGGGAATTCGATACCAACCTGGTTTTTTCCCTGGGGGGCACGGTACGTTATACTTTCTGATTCTTTATGCTGACGGTTGCATCCCCTGGCTTCACCTGCCGCATTGCACAGAGCTCGCGACTACGGCCTGATTCCTTTATCGTGTCCTTGCCCCGGGTTGCTGTATGACAGGTTCTGGCCGATGAACAGGAATTGAAAATAATAATGCTTGCTCGTGTCGTTCACCTGGTGATTCTATGTGCCGCACTCTCAGTGCCGGTGTTGGCAGCCGGGCAAGACAGGCTGACCGTCTATGTGGTCAACTATCCGCTGCAGTATTTTGCACTACGTATTGGCGGTGAACATGCCGAGGTTATCTTTCCCGCAACCGGTGGCGAAGACCCCGCCTTGTGGCAACCCAACGTAGAAATTATCGCTGGTTATCAACAGGCCGACCTGATCCTGCTCAACGGTGCGAATTATGCGAAATGGGTCAATCGAGTTTCTCTGCCACGGCGCAAGCTGGTAAATACTTCGGCGGCCTTCCGGGATCATTACATCCATGTGAAAGCGGATGCGACACACAGTCATGGCCCTGGCGGGGAACACTCCCATGCCGGCACCGCTTTTACGACCTGGCTGGATTTTAATCAGGCGGCAGAGCAGGCGCGGGCAATCGCTGGCGCGATGACACGACAGCGGCCAGAGTTGGAGGAAGTTTTCGTGCGCAATTTAACAGCGCTGCAAGCTGATCTCCTGGATATCGATACACAGATTCAATCGATTGTGGCGGCCAGGCCGGATCTGCCCCTGATGGCGTCGCACCCGGTCTATCAGTATTTTCAGCGCCGTTATGAGCTTAACTTGCAAAGCGTCATGTGGGAGCCGGACGAAGTCCCGAGCGAAGCTCAATGGACCGGCTTGGAAAGAACCCTCAAGGAACATCCAGCCAGCTGGATGATATGGGAGCGCGAGCCGCATCCGCAAAGCGTCAAGCGACTGTATGACATGGGCGTGGAAAGCATTGTCTTCAATCCCGCAGCTAACCGGTCGGAAGCGGGCGATTTTCTCAGTGTGATGCGGCAGAATGTAAAGCATCTGCAGCGGGTTTTTAAATGAACGGTCGGGTTTACTGTTGATTCGCCATTTGTTGCATTCTTCATGGAGTATCTTTGCTCGAGCAGTCCTGCTCGCGGTTTTTTTATTGCCGTTGGAAAGTCGCGCCGACTGGATCAACCTCACGGGGGCAGAGACTGCGACCAACATCGCCGAGATCACCGTGCTGGACGACAGGGTAAAGCTGGTCCTGGAGATCTATGTGGGTGATCTCGAAACCTTCGGGGAATTGATACCGGACGATTGGGTTGAAGATAGCGCCTCCGAAAGGCCGCCACTGGAAGCGCGAATGCAACACTTTGCGGATCATACCTTCCAGGTGGTGACAGGGTCCGGTGAAAAACTGCCCGCAAGACTCGATCTGGTGGAGCCACGGATGCGCGTCGACCGCAAGGCGCCTTTTGCGGGAATGATCAATCCGTTCACGCGCCAGCGGGTGCCCGACGCCCCGACGGACAAGCGGGTGCTGTACGCCGAGATTAGCTACCCGTTCCAGGAGCGACGGCCTGCTGAATTGACCTTCATCCCGCCGCAGGACGATGAAGGGCGCGCCAAGGTTGGTATTGGTTTCATCGCCTATCACAAGTCGGTGCCCATTATCGATTTTCGTTATCTGGGTGCGCCGGCGCGGCTAGCGCTGGACTGGGACGATCCCTGGTACACGAAGTTTGATAACCCGAACCTCAAGCGACACCACAAGTCTGCCTTGATGTCATTTCTTTACGTAGAGCCTTACGAGGTTCGTCACGAGATACTGATCCGGGTCAAGGACATGGGAGAGTGGATGGACCTGGGTCTGCGCGGTAATGAATACATCGAGCTGGATGAACTGGAGGAGCTGAAGCAACGCATTGGCGAGTTCCTGCTGCATAAAAATCCGGTGCGGATTGATGGTAAAGAGATCAAGCCAATTCTGGACAGGACTAACTACGTCAAGGTATCACTGACCGGAATCAAGCTGATTGAGGTGCCGGAGCGACTGGAGATATCCACTGCCATTGTCGGCATTATCATTACCTACCTGACAGACGGTCTGCCGCAGGAAGTAACGGTGGGCTGGGAGCTGTTTACTGACCAGGTGCAACGCGTACCTGCCACGGCGACTGACCCCGCGGGACCTTTACCGACCTTCCTGACCCCGGATGATAACGTCTACACCTGGACGAATTTTCTGAAGAATTACACATTGCCAACAGTGCAGGAGGTCACGGTGCGGGGCTCCCTGGGTGAGATGGTGCTTCCGCTCGGTACACTTGCTGCGTTGATTCTGTTGTTGCCGTTAGTCGGGTTGCTGGTTCGCCGTTTCCGGCGCGGTGCGCCGGTGAAGGGGATAGTGATTGTTGCTGTGCTGGTGTCGATCGGCGGTGTCGCGAGTTATCCGTACACGCAGCTGGCCTTTGCACGCCCGGTCGCAGTAGCCGGTGAGCTGGGGGATGAACAGTCCAGGGCACTGTTGCAGACATTGTTGAAAAACGTCTACCGGGCATTCGACTTTCGCGAGGAGGAGGATGTTTACGACAAACTGGCGCTGACCGTGGAAGGGAATCTGCTGGCCGACCTGTACCTGCAGAACCGCAAGTCCTTTGCGATTAAAAAGGCCGGCGGTGCGCAGGCAAAGATCAAGCAAGTCGATATTCAGCAGGCGCAGGCAAGACGGCTGGAGGGCGGTTCGCTGGGCTATGCAATCACGGGACGCTGGACGGCGCTTGGCACGGTCGGACACTGGGGACATATACACACGCGGCAGAATCTCTACGATGCCGTGGTAACGGTTGAGGCAATCGATGGCCGCTGGAAGATCACGGATCTCGAACTGCTGGAAGAGCGGCGCATTGATCCCAATGCACCCGCTCCTGCAGCGGGAAAATAATAATGATAGAGATCCGTTCCCTCGAATTTTCCTATCCTGGTTCCGACTTCTCCCTGTGCATTCCCGACTTCCATGTTGGGGTACAGGAGAAGGTGGCGGTGATCGGCCCCAGTGGCTCGGGCAAAACTACATTGCTGAACCTGGTGGCCGGCATCCTGGTGCCCGAACAGGGGACGGTGAGCTGTGGCGGTAGCGAGGTCAGTGCATTGGGAGATGCCGCTCGCCGTGATTTTCGTATTACCCGCATCGGCTTCGTGTTCCAGGATTTCGAATTGCTTGATTACCTGAACGTCCTCGATAACGTGCTGCATCCCTACCGCATCACAAAGGCACTCAAGCTGACAAAAGAGGTGCGTGACCGGGCAGGGGAATTGTTGCAGCAGATGGGGCTTGGCGACAAGCTGGCACGAGGCGTGGAACGTCTATCACAGGGCGAGAAGCAGCGCGTGGCCATCTGTCGTGCTTTGCTGCCAGCACCACAACTGGTGCTTGCGGATGAGGCAACGGGCAACCTTGATCCGCGTAGTAAGGGGCATATCCTGGACCTGTTGTTTGATGTCGTGCAAGCCCATGAATCTACCTTGCTTGCCGTCACCCATGATCACGAGCTGCTGCCCCGGTTTGACCGTACTGTCGATTTCAACGATTTTCTCGGTGTGGATCCAGCATGATGGACAGT
>CAXMTM010000404.1:0-8897 GCA_964196385.1 Arenicellales bacterium | reverse complement strand
TTCAACAACTCCTCGACCTTTCTACAAGCATGTATTACCGTTGTGTGATCTCTTCCGCCAAAAGCATCGCCGATATCTGGCAGGCTCAAAGTAGTCAACTCCTTGGCCAGTGCCATGGCTATTTGTCTCGGTCGCGCAATGTGTCTGTTTCTGCGTTTTGAATGAAGATCAGCCACGCGCATATTGTAATACTCCGCGACTATTTTCTGAATATTGTTCATGGATACTTTGCGTTCCTGAAACACAAGAATGTCTTTAAGTGCTTCTCTTGTAAGTTCTATGTCCATCGGTTTACCGGTGAATCGCGCGCTGGCTATGAGCCGGTGTAAAGCACCCTCCAGTTCCCTGACGTTTGAACGTACCTGCCTGGCTATAAAAAAAGCGACATCATCAGTCAGTTCCACCCCTTTAGCCTTGCCTTTCTGGCGCAGGATGGCGACGCGGGTCTCCAGCTCCGGTGGTTCGATGGGTACCGTCAGACCACTGCCAAATCGGGATATCAGTCGTTCCTGCACACCGGTTATTTCCTTCGGGTAGCGGTCGCTGGTAATAACCACTTGCCGTTGGCCTTCCAATAACGTATTGAAAGTATGGAAGAATTCCTCCTGGGAATGTGTTTTTCCCGCAAAAAACTGTATATCGTCGATGAGCAGCGCATGCAGTGACCGATAGTGACGCTTGAAGTCATTGATGACATTGTGGCGCAGTGCATTCACCATATCGGCTACGAAACGTTCGGAATGGACGTAAGCAACCTGAGCCTTGGGATTATTGTTCACGATCAGGTTTCCCGCAGCCTGCATCAAGTGAGTTTTGCCGAGGCCCACCCCACCGTATATGAACAGCGGGTTGTAGGCCTTGCCCGGGTTCTCGCCTATCTGGATTGCAGCAGCACGGGCTAGCTGGTTCGATTTCCCTTCCACATGGCTACTGAAGGTAAATGCTGCATTGAGTCGACCCGGTGCGTAGGGACTGCGTTCCGACTCAGCGTCCACGGTAGCGTTGGTACTCAATACCGCTGAGTTACCTATCTCGATTGAGACCGTGATGTTGTTGCCGGTAACCCGTTGGGCAAGTTGTGCGATGCGGTCATGGTACTGCTGCCTGACCCAGTCCTGCACGAACCGGTTTGGTGCGAACAGCACCAGTTTCTGACCATCGTCGGTGGCCTGAAGGGGTCTGATCCAGGTATTGAACTGTTGTTCGGCCAGTTCATCTTCCAGATGGTCCAGGCATTGGTGCCACAAACTCGCTTTAGTCACACAGGAACTCCCGGATTATGGTCATTTTATTCAACTTGGAAGGTCACAAATTAGGCACAAACTCGCTTGATCGTTAATCCAATAAGAATATTTCTTCAGCAGTCCACATCATTGACCGGCCGCCTCTTCTGAAATTTCTTTGTATATCTATAGGTTCTGCCCGGTCCTTGCGCAAATTCACGACTATCCTGTCCAATATGTTTAAGTTGACACTTTGGTGCAAAAACATTAACTTTGCACGCCTTTTTTTGACCGGCCGCCGCTGGTTCGGCAGGCTCAACTTTTCTCTGGAGTTATACAGTATTATGAAACGCACATTCCAGCCCAGTGAGATAAAGCGAAAACGCACTCACGGCTTTCGCGCACGGATGCGAACTCGTGGCGGCCGTGCCGTAATCAATGCCCGGCGGGCCAAAGGGCGTTCGCGATTGAGCGCGTGACCCGCCCTGTATTCTACGTCACCAAGCGGCAAATTCACGAATAAAAACCGACTGCAGGGCCCCTCTGCTTATAAGCGGGTCTTCTCTTCCGGCAATCACGGAGCAGTGGGTGCATTCAGGTGGTTCACGCGAACAAACCAGGTGGCCGTGCCGCGACTCGGTATTGCAGCACCGAAGCGTTGTATTAAAACAGCGGTGCAGCGAAATCGCATAAAGCGCATCATCCGCGAGTCTTTTCGGGTCAACCAGGGCAGGTTATCGGGGAAGGACGTTGTAATCCTGGTGAGACGATCAGTAAAAAACGAACAAAGGGTCCGGGCAGACCTGAAAACAATTTGGATAAAAGCCTCGGAGATCAAGTGAGCGATATTTTCAATCAGGGAACAATGCTTTAATGGAAATTCAGCGAGTCATGTTGCTGTTCGCATTGGCGTTCATATTGCTGTTGATCTACCAGCGCTGGGTTGAAGATCAAACGCCGGATACGCCGCTGGCAACAACCCAGACACAGCCATCGGGCCAGCAGCAGCCCTCCTCTACACCATCTCCCCCCGCGGCAGATATACCAGCGACCCCTTCGGTAGAACTACCGCCGGTACAGGCAGCAACAGGATCGCAAACGGCGGAATCGGCGCCCGCCAGGGGACAGAGGATTATTGTAGAAACAGATTTGCTGAGAGCGGAAATCGACTTACTCGGTGGCAGTATCAAGCGCTTGTCTCTGTTGCAGTACCCCGTCAGTGTGGACAAACCCGAGACACCGTTTGATCTTCTAAAAGCGGAAACGGCGGATTATTTCGTTACCCAAACCGGGCTGATCGGAAACCGGGAGGGGTATCCCAACCACCGCTCGCAATATCAGGCGAAAGCCGAAGAATTCAAGCTGCGGCCCGGTGATCAGGAGTTGATCGTACCCCTGTATTTGGAGGGGCCGGACGGTGTGCGCTACACCAAGAATTTCATCTTCACCCGGGATAGCTATAACGTAGGCATCGAGTTCGTGGTGGACAACCAGTCTGTTGACGACTGGAGCGGCTACGTTTATGCACAGTTCCAGCGTACGCAGGTGGTACAAAGCCGGGGATTTTTCCTGGACGTGGTGCCAAGCTATCTGGGTGGGGCGGTATACACGCCAGAGGACAAGTTCGACAAAGTAGATTTTTCGGATATGGTTGATGCCGACCTCAATAAAAAAGTTGATTCAGGGTGGGTAGCCATGCTGCAACATTATTTTGTCGGCGCCTGGTTTCCGCAGGGCGACGGGCCGTTCCAGTTTTACAGCAAGGTCATTAATGAAGTCGGTGGTCCACGCTACAACATTGGATTTAATACCCTGCGTACGAAAACGGTCCCGGCGGGAGCGACGGGCAACTTGGAGGTTGAGATGTTCGCCGGTCCCAAAGAGCAGGTGCGTCTAAAACAACAGGCGGAGGGCTTCGGCCTGACCGTGGATTTCGGCTGGCTTACACCGATCTCAGTGCCGTTGTTCTGGGTGCTGGATAAAATCCACGGGGTGGTAAAGAACTGGGGCTGGTCCATTATTCTCCTTACCATGATGATCAAACTGGCTTTTTACCCCTTGTCCGCAACCAGTTACAAATCCATGGCCAAGATGAAAAAGCTGCAACCTCGCCTGAAAACACTGAAAGAGCGGCACGGCGACGACAAGGCAAAACTAAATCAGGCCATGATGGCGATATACAAAAAGGAAAAAGTGAATCCTTTGGGCGGTTGTTTGCCTATAGTGATCCAGATACCGGTGTTTATCGCGCTGTACTGGGTGCTGCTCGAAAGCGTTGAACTGCGTCAGGCCCCTTTTATATTGTGGATCAAAGACTTATCCCTTAAGGATCCGTTCTTCATACTACCATTGCTGATGGGCGCCTCGATGTTGGGGCAACAGTTTCTCAACCCGTCGCCGATGGATCCCATGCAAAAGAAAATAATGATGGCGATGCCCGTTGTGTTCACTTTTATGTTCTTGTATTTCCCGGCCGGGCTCGTTTTGTACTGGCTGGTCAATAACGTACTGTCCATTGCGCAGCAGTGGTATGTCAATAAGGTCGTGATAGGCCACGCCTAGCCCACATTTATCATGAGATAGACGAGCCCTCCCGCCCAGGGCCGACGACGCACATGTCCGAACGGGAAACCATAGCCGCGATTGCTACACCGCCGGGGCGTGGCGGCATAGGGATAGTCAGGGTATCCGGGGCCGACACAGCTAAGGTGGCGCGGGCCATACTGGGCCGGATACCCCGGCCAAGACATGCCACTTTTTCCCGGTTCAAGGATTCCAGGGGCCAGGTGCTGGACTCAGGCATCGCACTGTACTATCCCGCGCCGAACTCTTTTACGGGCGAAGATGTGCTCGAGTTACAAGGCCACGGCGGCATGGTTGTCATGGACATGCTGCTCAAACAGTGTCTTCACAATGGCGCGCGGATGGCCCGGCCCGGCGAATTTACCGAGCGCGCATTTCACAACGGAAAGCTTGATCTCGCCCAGGCTGAAGCCGTTGCGGACCTCATCAACAGTAGCTCGGAACAGGCGGCCCGCTCGGCACAAAGATCACTGCAGGGGGAGTTTTCACGACGGGTAACGGCACTGGTGGAGCAACTCGTCAGCTTGCGCGCCTGGGTCGAGTCCGCAATCGATTTTCCAGATGAAGAGATAGACTTTCTCGGCGACGACCGGATCGAGGGCGAACTCAACGCCGTGCTGGTTTCAATCCGCGAGTTGATGACAACTGCAATACAGGGACGTCTTGTCAATGAAGGAGTGGTGGCAGTGCTGGCCGGGCCGCCGAACGCCGGCAAGTCCAGCCTGCTCAATGCATTGGTGCAAACCGACCGGGCCATAGTCAGCGACAGCCCCGGAACGACTCGCGACACCATAGAGGTAGAGATTCACGTCGACGGCATGCCGGTGACACTGGTGGATACGGCGGGGTTAAGGATTACCGGTGACGGCGTTGAGAGCGAGGGGGTGCGACGAACACATGCCGCATTGAAGGACGCAGATCATGTCTTGTACGTTGTCGATGACAGTCTGCCACCCGTCAAAAACGAGGCTATCAACCTGAAGCGGGAGATGCCTTATTCGTATGTAGTCAACAAAATAGATCTGAGCCACCGGCCGAGTGGCAATTTCGAGTATCAGGGGCACAAGGCCATAGCGATTTCGGCAACAGGCGGTCAGGGGCTGCCCGAACTGAGAGAGCACCTCAAGGATATCGCCGGCTACCAGGCAGTAGATAGCCCGGGATTCATCGCCAGGACCCGTCATCTGGACGCCATACAGCGGGCGCTCGACCATGTGATTGAGGGCCGCGAGCAACTGGTGAAGGCCAAAGCGGGAGAGTTGCTGGCGGAAGAGTTGCGGCTTGCTCAGCTCAGCCTGGCGGAAATAACCGGCGTTTTTACCAGTGATCAGCTGCTGGGACGAATTTTCGCCAGTTTCTGTATCGGGAAATAGCGCTCGGACAGGCTCCTAGGTTTTGAACTCGTGCACCAGTTTGCGCAGCAAGGGCAATCCGGAAGAACTTAAACGGCCATAACGCACGGTAATATAGGTATTGGTGACGTGATTGACGGGGCTGCGCAAATCGGGGCGTGTGCTGATGACGCGGTGAGCGAAATCCGAAGGACCTTCATCAGGTCGGCGCTCCACCCCGATTCGTTTAAGTTTGCGGCAGAATTTATGAAATAGTTTGACAGCAGGATCGGGTTTGTGGCGAACACGCATCATCCACAGGGCGGCGGTGCCCAGCAGCAGCAGTAATATAGCCAGGGACATGCCGACCACGATATTCACCCAATTCGGTGTCTTGACTCCGAGCAATTTAAGGAGTTCGAGCTGTGCCCTGGGACCATAAGCCATAACCCATTTATTCCAGCTGTTGTTCACGCTATCCCAGCGCAGGGCCAGGTCCTGCCACAACTGCCGCAGCACATCAGGCGCAATCAGGCGCCTTGCCTCGTTGATCGACAGCAGTCCGATCCCGGCCCCCTGCTCCTCCAGTCTGCGCAGCGCACCGGCCCCCAGCTCGATGCGTTCCGGTGCGATCGCCGCAGTCGGGTCTACCCGGACCCAGCCTTGCGGGTACAGCCAGACCTCTGCCCAGGCGTGGGCATCGGACTGGCGCACGATCATGTAATTGCCCGCGTCGTTCCACTCTCCGCCCTGGTAACCGGCCACCAGGCGGGCCGGGATGTTGCTCAAACGCATCAGAGCCACGAAAGCACTGGCGTAGAACTCGCAATACCCGGCCTGGGTCTCGAACAGGAACTGGTCCAGGGTATCCCCACTCAGTAGAGGTGGCGACAAGGTATATCTGAAAGGGTCCCGGGAGAAGTAATCAAGGCTTTGTGTCACCAGTTCCCGGGGATTGGTGGCATGTTGTCGCCAACTGTGCAGCAGGTCCCGCACCCGACGGCTCGGCTCCAGCGGCCACGAAGAGTTGTGCCGGGTTTCGTAGGGAGAGAGCGGGCCGGTCGAATAATTCAAACTGGAAGAAAGCTCGAACCGCCGGAGTTCCCGCACCGGGGCATTGGCGTGCAGAATATAGCCGCGTGCTCGATGTGAATACGGCCCCGGGGACCGGGGCAGTTCCAGTGTCGGGATCCATTTCTGATTGTGCGGTTCGAGGATGACGGTATACGCTGTGGCCGGCCCCGCTGACTGATAGCGCCATCCAGCACTGCCGTCACCGGGGCCGCGGTGGCGAGTCCACCGCCGACCGTCTGTTTCACTGAGGACAAAAGCCCGCCAGTACAAGGCGCCCGGAGGCGGGGGCAGGCCCTCGAATTCTGCGCGAAAAGCGATCGAGTCGTCTTCGTGGAGTTGGTTGATCGAACCCGGCGACACTTCCTCGCTCATTCCGGTGCGCCCGCTAAAAGCATCGTGTGGTAAACCCCAGAGGCTGCCCTGAATTCGGGGAAACAGGAGATATAACACGAGCAGCAAAGGCAAGGCCTGGATTATCAGGGTCAGCACCAGGCGCAGTGTCTGCCGTTGCACCAGCGGCTGAGGCCTGTTCAGTCTGACCATCGCGTGGGTGCTGACCAAGATGACCATCATGGCATAAGCCCCGGTGGCAAAAGACTGGGAAAACAGCAGGGCGCCCAGAACCAGGATATAGATCAGAAAGACCACCAGCAGATAGTCCCTCAGCGAACGGGTTTCAAGAATTTTGAGCGCAACCAGCAGGGCCAGGTAGGCGACCCCGGCGTCACGGCCCAGCAGGGTGCCGTAGTGCCTGAATATGACTACGGCCGATACCAGCAGCAACAACCACCGGACTGCCCGGCCGGGAATTCGCCATGCGTGATTTTCTATAAAGTAACGCCACAGCAAAATGCAGGCGGCGAATGCGGTCAACCAAAGCGGCAAATGATGGAAATGGAAACCGATAGACATCGCTGCGCTGATCAATACCCAGTTGCAGGCCAACCGGTCCGGCTGTCGATCGGGAGGTCGAAACGAGCGCAGGTTAAAGAGCTTGATCATTCCATCCCCCACAGCCCCAGGGTGTGCAGGCAACGGTGATAGTGCCGGTCGCCCCGGTCTGGTTTCAAGCGCAGGCCAGGCATCGTCATGCCGTAGCGCACGTCCGCCTGTTCCGCGGTCATTACCCATTTACACATTTGACTCAACCGGGTTTCGGTCGACCCGCTGGTCTGTTCCCACTCCAGCCAGATCTGCTCGGTGCCCTCGCCGGCAAATTTTTTGGTCAGCAGTTGCTGGTGGGCGGCCACCGCCTTCCAGTGAATGTGCCCGGGAGGATCTCCGGGCACGTATTCCCGCAGACCGGCGAAATCATCACCGTCCAGCATATGACCGGATTCATTGAAATGGGCCTGGGACCGATTGGTGGGCAGCGGCAGCGTCCCCGCCGGCCTGGGATATACGACCCCCCGCGCCAGGCTCGTGATCGGCGCCGACCAGGTGTATTGCAAGCCCAGCGGATAGGCGCTCGACAAGCGCAAGGGGGCGCAGGTGATATAACCGCGGCAACCGGTGGTCACCGGGACTTCTGTTTGGGCCGTCGTTGACGGTTCCACATGCAGGAGTTGTCGGTGGTCCTCGCAGAATAGCCAGATCGCCGCCCGGGCATAGTCGCCCGCGTTGTGAATGGTGACCCTGAAGTACGCGCTGTCCCCGGCAAACACCGGATTACAGGACAATATTCTTACATCGAGGCCCGACACGTTGCGGTGGGTGTGCAGCATCGATACCAAAGCCGTGGCCGTCAGCAAAAAGGTCAAACCATAAGCAAGGCCATTGTTGTAATTGACCGAAGCCATAAAAATGACCAGCAATACGAGACTGAACAGCAGGCCGTGCCGGGTGGGCAGCATGTAGAGCTTGCGGCGGGTGAGTATCAAGTAACCCCAGCGGGCTGGATAATTACAGGCCAGGAGAAATGCAGGCTAGGGAATGGGTACGGACTGTATGAGCTGCCGGGTGAGTTCCCGGGGGTGTGAATTCTGCGATTCCTCCCCCTGCAGACGGTGCGACAGCACACATTGAGCCACGGACTGGACGTCTTCCGGCAGCACCATGGTTCGTCCGGCCATGTACGCCCACGCCCTGGCCGCATGGGTCAAAGCGATGCCGGCGCGCGGAGACAGACCGTAACGCAGCATCGCTGAGTTCCGGGAGGCGCTCAGTAATGCCTGGACATAGTCTATCAGCGCATCACTGCAATGTACCTGGCGGCACTGATGCTGCAGAGCGGCCAGTGTAGACGAGTCGAGCGCAGGCTGCAGGCTGCTGAGTATTTCCCTTCGGTCCCGCCCCTGCAAAAGGATGCGCTCCGCATCGGGATCCGGGTACCCTATTTCTATGCGCATGAGGAAACGATCCAGTTGGGATTCCGGGAGCGGGAAAGTGCCGATCTGATGCCGGGGATTCTGGGTCGCGATAACGAAAAACGGTTGCGGCAGGGGGTGGGTCCGCCCTTCTGCCGAGACCTGACGTTCTTCCATGGCTTCCAGCAGCGCGCTTTGCGCCTTCGGCGTGGCCCGATTAATTTCATCGGCCAGCACCAGCTGTGAAAAAATGGGGCCGGGGTGGAACCGGAACTCCCCATTTTGCGTGTCATAGATGGACACGCCGATCACGTCCGCGGGCAGCAGGTCGCTGGTGAACTGGATGCGCACAAAATCGAGTCCCAGGGCTGTGGCCAACG
>CAXMTM010000403.1:0-2593 GCA_964196385.1 Arenicellales bacterium | reverse complement strand
GAACTCCAGGCGCCCGCCACTGTACAGGTCCAGCAGGGCCGCCTCCCCGGCCAGGCCGATGGGGTGCCAGTAAGGCGCAACAACGACCGCCGTTCCGAGGCGTATTGTTGAAGTGTGTGCGGCGAACCAGGTCAGAATCTGGAAGGGGTTGGGTGCGTTGGTCATCTCCAGCGCATGGTGTTCGGCGGCCCAAACGCTCTCGAACCCGGCTGCCTCGGCCATCTGAACCATTTCAATATTGTGGCGGACGACCTCTTCCATGGCGATGTCCGGCTGCATCCGTTCCATATTGATGACAAGTTGAAATTTCATTGGTTGCCTCGGTGTGAATGGCTCATCGTACGGGTTAGACTAAACAATTCGCCTGACCTGTACAAACGTTTTTACCCCCGTCAAAGAGATGATATGTTTTATCGTCGATGGTTTATTATCCAGAGTAATACCGTAATTCGGGCAATACGCCCGGGCGGCGGTTACCGCATAGCTGAAGTTGAAAAATGAATCCGCATTTACCCGGCTCAAAAAAAATCAAGGCCTTTTCCCTCGAGCCCGGAACTGTCATTTCCGACAAGTACAAAGTCGTCAATCTCCTCGGCCAGGGGTGGGAAGGGGAGGTATACCTGATCAGGGAACTGCCAACCGGCATCGAACGGACCGCCAAGTTTTTCTACCCCAACCGGAACATCAGGGACAAGAACCTGCGCTCCTATGCCCGCAAGCTGCACAAGCTGCGCAGTTGCCCCATAGTAATCCATTACCATACACAGGATGTTGTAAATATATACGGCCACACGATTTCTTTCCTGATCTCGGAGTACGTCGAAGGCGAACTGTTGTCCACCTTTCTGGCGCGGCAACCAGGGGGGCGCCTCGCACCGTTTGCTGCTACTCACCTGTTGTACGCGCTGGCCCAGGGTATGTGTTGCGTCCACGGGCTGGGCGAGTATCACGGCGATCTGCACACCGACAACATCATTGTGCAGAGATTCGGGATGACCTTCGAACTCAAGCTTCTGGATATGTTCTACCGTGGTGCGACCCGCAAGGAATACATGCAGGATGACCTGATCGATCTGATCCACGTCTATCGCGAGGCATTGGGGGGCGCAAAGCACTATTCCCGGCAGCCCGACGCTGTCAAGTACATTTGCTGCGGGCTGCGCCGGACCCTGATACTCAAAAAATTTCGTTCCGTGCGACATCTCTGTCGTCACCTGGAAACGATGCACTGGTAGGCTGTTCATGCCTGAGATACAAAGCTACGTCGACCGTTTCTCTGCCAACGCGGACTGCAAAAATCTCGGCAACAGGGAAATCGTCGTGTTCAGTTCCCGATCCCCGGCTAAAACCACTCGCAATGAAGACAGCGTAGCCTGGGTGTCGTGGACCGGGGCTCTGCTGATCGTGCTTGCCGATGGAGTAGGAGGGCAACCCGGTGGCGGGGATGCGTCGGAACTGGCGGTGCGGTTGATGGTGGACAGATTCAAGAATATAAATGACGAACAAATTACTCTGGAGGTGTTCAGGGAAGGCATTCTGGATGCCTTCGAACGGGCGAATGGTGAGATCCAGTCTCTGGCTATTGGCTCAGGCACCACGCTTACCGCCGTTGCCGTTGCCGGAGACAGCGTTCGTGTGTTTAACGTGGGCGACTCCAGCAGTTTAATTTGCGGTGGCAAGGGCAAAATTAAATTTACCAATACCCCGCATTCACCGACGGGATATGCCGTGGCGGCGGGTTTGTTGAATGAAGATGACGCTCTGCATCATGACGACAGGCACCTGATATCTAACGTGGTGGGTTCGCCTGATATGCATATCGACATCGGGCCGGTCATCAAACTCGATAAACTCGATCGCCTGGTGGTGGCTAGTGATGGTCTTTGGGACAACATGTACATGGACGAGGTCATCACTGCGGTCAGGGTCCTGCCCCTGAGCAAGGCCGCCCAACTGATCATCAAAACCTGCGACAACCGCATGTCCAATGACGGTGACAACTGGCCGGGCCACGCGGACGATCTTAGTTTTGTCGTGGTTCGTCCGGTTGCGCGGCGGGTGAAAACGCCGGCTAACGTAGACCCCCCTGGTCAATAACTGTCGCCTAGGAGCCTGTCCGAGAATAGAAGTCGTAGCGAGGGGAAGTCATTTTGAGTCCATTTTTTCGATCATTTGAGGAGAATAGTTATTCATATTTGCCGAAAATGAGCGGGAAAACGGGCCAAAAGGGCTTTTCCGCAGTAGGTTCTCTATTCTCGGACAGGCTCCTAGTAGTCTGTCGGACTTAGGATGATTCTACTGCGCTTATGGGAAATCGGCTCATTTTCCCGATAATTTTCGTTAAATAGGTAAACTATTCTCCTCAAATTCTCGAAAAACTGATCTCGATTTCTCACAATGCTCGCTACGAACACCTAAATCCGACAGGCTCCTAGTCAATAACTGTCGCCTTGCGCGCTATGCGGGTTGAATCGTCCTGGCGTTGAGCACGTCGATGAGTTTGTCGCTGTCGATGCTGAAGTCATTGAACACGACCCTGCGTTCGGGATCTATCAGGATCATCCACGGCGTCCCGCCGGTCCTGTAATTGCGC
>CAXMTM010000402.1:0-6966 GCA_964196385.1 Arenicellales bacterium | reverse complement strand
CATCTCATGGCGTTGATTTCGTCGGGGCTTTTAATCAGGCGAGCTTGTTCCAGGATGTGTTGACCACTCTTAATATCGATACCATGTCGCTGCAACGCGAGGATCCCGGAAATTTCCATTTTATCCACGGCAATTCGCCTGTTGCCGCCGCCATGCTGCCGAAGCAGATCATCGATTTCTCTGGCAAATCGGGCAGCCTCCTGATCTTCCTTATCCCCCACAAGCATGTAGAAAAATCCGGCGCCGAAACGTACCTCTTTGACCAATGGCAGGTGCGAGGACAGGTGCTCGCATCGGCGAAAATCCCAAAGAATGACGTGACCTTCTGCGGACACGAAAACGGCCCGGCAAGGATTGTGCGCAACCCACAGTTGCATATTGGTGCTGTCCGTGGCGTACCTGATGTTCAGTGGATCGAAAAGCAGCGCTGCCGCATAGTCGTGTTTCTTCAACTCAGTGCACAACCGATCCAACCGGGCCTGTCGCATCCTCTCCAGATTCGGAACTTCCAGTCCCAGCGCGGCCCACTCCCCGAAGGCGCAGTCGGTGGGTCCGATTTCCACTCGATCGTTGTCGTTGGGAGAACCATCGGGTTTGAACGCGCGCGGCGGCCTGCGGGCGGGATCGATTTTCGGGTTGGGAATGGAGTAATCCAGGTTCGGGCTCATTGCCGTTATCCTTCGTTCAGGTGTTGTCCGACACGGGCAACCGTTGGGCCACCCATTGGTGAAAATAATGGCTGGGTACATCCAGCGCCGGGGAAAAAGCCCCGCCATCGAATACGGGCGATACCCTCCCCTGTTGCATGGCCTCGCACACGCCAATGTCCTCCAGAAATACCTCACGCCATCCTTCCAGCATCACTTTGCGTTGGTGGGCGTAGTTGTCGCTGGTTGCGGTATCCCCGAGGTAGTAGAGCTGTATAATTTCTGTGGTGCGATCGGGCGCGTCCGGTCTCAGCACAAATGCAAAGAAATGATCATTCTGCAGCCCTACCAGAACGTTCGGAAACAATGCGATGTATTCCGCGATTTTCAGTTTGTCCGCCGGCCAGTTATCAAAACGCGGCAGAGAGATCCCGGCTCGCTCCGTAAATTCAAAAACCCGACTGCCCTGGCCAGCCCCCCAGTCTTTGCCGACGATATGATAGTGATCTTCGATCTTTGAATAGCTGTTCAGGCCAGGGTGAATCCAGGGCAGGTGATAACTCTCACAGAAATTTTCTACGGCAAGTTTCCAGTTACACTGCAGTTCGAGTTCCATGCGACCATCACCGTTTGCAGGACGCAGTGCGTGCAGGCCGTCGACCCCGACAAATTGCCGCCATCGCTCCAGAAGTGGTTGCAGATAATCCTCGAAGGCCGGCGCATCGCCGGAAAGGTTCACGAATACCATGTCGAGCCACACCGCGGAGCGCACCCCGAACAGACCGCGTTCAGACTTGTCGAACCCATCCACCTCATGAATTCCATGTCCGCCAATATGGGGTGTACCCCGCAGCGTGCCATCGAAATCGTAGGTCCACCTGTGGTAGGGACACCGAATTGCACCCTTGAGCCGGCAGATATCGGATACCAGGCGGTGGCCGCGGTGGCGACAGACATTGTGAAATACATGGACCTCACCTTTGAGGTTTTTCACCATCACCAAAGGCATACCCATCAGATTCAGCGGCTGTGCATGACTGGGCGGCACGTCGCCGGCGAAACCCAGACAGGTCCAGGTGGAGGACAAAACTGAATCCCGCTCCAGCTGCGCGGCGGGTGCAGAGGTGTAGAAGCGATTGGGCAGTCCATGGGCCGTAACCGTCGGCCTGACGATGGCGTCGAGTTCCTCTCGGGTCAGTGCAACAGTCATGGCGGTCTCCTCAGGCGGATGGTGTTACAAAGTTGCGGATCGTAGCGCATTCCGCCGGGCGCAGTACATATATCAAGAACAGGAAATCGAAGGGCCTGGACGACAGCAGCTTCAATGGGGCCAGATTCGATTGATTTTCTTTTGACAGGGCTAAACTCGGATCTAACATCAATCGAGTCTGACCCCTTTGAATTGTGAATTGGGTTCCCCGGGCGCTGCTATCCCCTCCACTTCTACGGTCAGGTGAAAAACCTGAGGGCAGCGCCGCTTGAGGTCGGCTTCCAGTTCGTCGATGATCTTCTCGGTGCGCTCCAGCGTTGCCTGGATCACGGCACGGGTTTCGGCATATTCACGCATTTTTTCATTACGCCGTTTTTCAGGAACACGCGCGAGCAGTGCTTGCTCATGGGTCTCGATGCGTTCTTTCATGTTTGCTATAAGCGCTTCTTCGCGCAGTTCGATTTCGGCGACCACCACGGTGTGGGTATCATCAACGATCACCGAGCGCAGGTCGTGGTAGCGTTCCACTTCGTGGTGGGATTCGACGATCTCCACAAAGGCTTGCTCGGCATCGTGGTCGCGTATATTGGTAAGGTACCGCATGTTGACCATGCCCAGGAAAAATGCGGTAAAACCCAGCATCACGGCGATAACGATCGAGAATCCGATGTCCCACATGTGGTTGCCGGTGACCTGAGTCAAACCAATACCCGCAGCCGCCATAAAAACACCGGTTACGGCAACCATGTCTTCGAGCACCACGGCGATCAGGGTCGGATCGTCTGCGCTGACCAGGTATTTGAACGGGCTCCGCACACCGTCTGCCCGCATCCTGGAAAGGAACTCCCGACCTGCGACAATCAACACATAACCTTCCAGCGCCAGGGCGATCAGCAGGACCACCCCCGATACCCATATTGGATCGATTGCAATACCAAAAATCGACACCGAAGTCGGACGTTCAACGGTACCTAGTAGGTGGAATGCGTGCCAGGCGTGCGCCAGGCCCAATCCACAGCCGATGGAGAACAGGCCGATGGCGCTCCACAGGTTCCAAAGATATTTCTTCTGACCGTGGCCAAAAGCATACTGACGGTCTGCGGGCCGGCCGCCCCGAACGAGACCCATCAGCAGGAACAGTTGATTGAGCGTATCCATCAGACTGTGCACGGCCTCGTTCATCATCGCCGCCGAGTGCGTCGCGAACGCCGCACCGAACTTCAGCACCGTCACTGTCGCGTTACCAAAAATCGCGTAAAGGACTGCTTTTTTGGAGCCTTGAGCCATAGTCAATCAGTATACGTTTGCTTTGATTCCGGAGAGTGTACCTTACACCCACTTAGGAAGCGTATCATCCGGAAATAGCCGCCGGCGATGGTGTAATCACAGGAAATTGTCGAACAGCACCAGCGTGCGATGCGGGCCTGGAAGCACTAATGTATATATGCTTGACACATGCCAGTATAGACAAATACTCGGCATATACATTGAATGAGGTGCAATTATGACAACTACCACAAAACTTTTTATCAACGGGAAAAATCAGGCCGTGCGCATCCCCAAGATGTTCGAGTTCATTGGCATCGATGAAGTGAATATTCGTAAGAAAGGAGACACCCTGATTATCTCTCCCACACGAAAAAACTGGATGTCCTTCCCGGCCTCACCCAGGGCCGACACCGATTTCATGACGGAGCGCCCGGAGCTACTGGATAAAGACCGGGTCGCTCTGTGAAACTCTATATGTTGGATACCGATACCTGTAGCTATGTGATTCGGGAACGGCCGGTTACTGTATTAGAGGCCTTACGGGACAAGGTGCAGGGCGGGCATGACTTATGTGTCTCCACGATCACCTAGGCGGAATTGCTACTGGGTGCTGAGCGTTCGAGCAATACGCGTAAGCATCATCGACTCATCAGCGCATTCTGTGAACGGCTCGATGTAATTCTGCCTTGGGACTCGGCCACCGCCGAGTCCTTTGCACGATTACAGGCCGCCTTATTTTCCGTCGGCACCCCGATTGGAAATAACGATACGATGTTTGCCGGCCATGCCTTGAGCGTTGGTGCGACAATTGTTACGAACAATCAGAAACATTTTGCGAAAGTAAAAAAACTGAAAACTGAAAACTGGATTTAATAAAAAAAGGTCGACTTGAACCGGCGAACTAACACCGACCTGGACCTAACCAATAATACGGCGACAACCGCTCCGCTGCATTGACTCCATATCGGTCATGGGACCTAATAAAGTACATTCTACCGGCAATTCAAACGTTTGCACGGTAATACACCCGCGGCTTATCGAGCTGAGGTACAATGACGGCTTGGGCAAGCATCACGGTCAACGCAACTTCGGAGGATATTAAATGTCATGACAATTGAAGGCATCTGGACAACACAGATAATGGGACTATTCGGCTGGGAAACCACGGGTGTATTGATGCTCGAAAAAGGGCGTGCTATGGACGGTGGAAACAACCACTACTCGGTGGGCTCTTATGAATCCTCGGGGGACAAGATCCATATTTCCCTTAGCGTGGAATATCACGGCACGCCGCGTACGATGTTTGGTGCTTCGGACAAAATCCTGAAGGTCGAACTGGAAGGCACGATCCGGGATGGTGTCATAGAAGGCAACGCCCATCGCGTCGACAAACCCAAGCAAAAAATTGCGTACAAACTCACTCGCCGGGCCGACATACCACCAATTTGAACACCGGCCACAATGCCCAAAGTGTTGATAACGGACTATGTTGAGGACCCCGTTTATGAGAAATCGGTACTCGGCGACGATGTGTCATCTGAGACCGACACTGACGTTCAGGTATTGCTGGTCTGGCGGGCAAGGATCGACGGGACCTTTATGGACCGATACCCCGGCCTCAAGGCCATCATCCGCTACGGGGTTGGCACCGAGAATATCGATTTCGAAGCGGCGGCCCAGCGCGGCCTTGTGGTGTGCAACACACCGGACTACGGTGTCGATGAAGTCGCGCTGACCGCGATTTCATTCATGCTCTATTTCGATCGCGCCATCGAAACATATAATTTAAAGGCCAGGCATCATACCCAGGGCAGTTGGCAGACCACAGAAAAACACCTGCGCCGTGCCGGTCATTCAACGGTCGGTTGTATCGGCGCCGGTCGGATTGGATCCGCATTCTTGTTGAAAGCGCGCGCTCTGGGTTTCGATACCATGTTTTACGATCCGTACAAACCAAGCGGCTACGAAAAAGTGCTGGCTTCGCAACGGGCCTGTTCTCTCGGGGAACTTCTCAGCGTATCGGACTATGTAAGTATTCACGTAATTCTGACGGAAGAAACAGCCGACATGGTTGATGGCGCTTTTGTTGAGCAGATGAAATGGGGGGCAATCCTGATCAACACCTCCCGGGGCCAAGTCTTTGAAGGCCTGGATTTTCTGGTCGGGCCTTTAAAGTCCGGCGGAATCGGCGGCGTCGCCCTCGACGTATTGCCGCAGGAACCACCGTGCAAGGGTGTATTGATCGATGCATGGCGGAGCGAAGAAGACTGGGTGAGGGGCCGCGTTCTGATCAACCCACACACCGGTTATTACTCGCAGCAGGCATTCCAGGAAATGAGGACCAAGGCGGCGCAGAACGCACTCAGGGTATTGCGGGGGGAAGCCCCGTTGAATCGGCTGAACTGATAAGAGAAAACCCGGTACGGGCTAATGCTGCCATCCGACGAAGGCCGGGATCCAAATCGCCATTCGGCTTTGACCCCGGTTTTCGTTCAACGATTATCTGAATCAGTCCGCAGCACCACCGCTTCCGGTCTCAGCAACCACGCCAGTGCCATTGCCGCCAACGCCCCACCGATGAACTGGGCGATAATGAATGCGGGTGCATCCAGCGGACGAATGCCTGAAAATGTATCCGTGAAGGACCGTGCTATGGTGACCGCCGGGTTGGCAAAACTTGTCGACGCGGTGAACCAGTAGGCCGCGGTGATATAGAGTCCCACCGTCCAGGCAACTCCGTCCGGACGCCAGCGAATCGACGCAAAAATTGTTGCGACCAGCCCGAATGTGGCGACGCCCTCCGCCAGCCACTGGCCCGGGCCGGTGCGTTCGTGGGTTGAATACTGCAGCAACACCTCCTCGAACATGGCGTGGGCGACCAACATGCCCAGAATACCCCCGATGACCTGAAATAATATATACAGCGCCGCGGTGCCGGGTTCTATATCTCGATGGATCAGGAACGCGAGCGTGACCGCCGGATTGAAGTGAGCGCCCGATACCGGCCCGAGTACCGTAATGAGCACAACCAGGATAGCGCCGGTGGGGATGGTATTGCCCAGCAGTGCGATGGCCACGTTGCCGCCGGCCAGACCGTTCGGCCATGATGCCGGAGCCGACAACGGTGGCCAGAAGAAACGCGGTGCCTATTGCTATCTGCCGACAGGCGGCGGCGCAGATCAAAAGTGGGCATGGTCAATGATCCCCCGCGACTTTATTCGATGCCCGTCCCATGAATCCACAAACCTGGGGATTCCCCTGGCAGCAGTCGTTCATCAGGAATTCCAGCACTGCGTGCATTTGATCGAGCGCAGGAGAATAGATAATGCTCCGTTGTGATCGGCGGGCGTGGACGAGTTTTGCTCTCTTCAGCACGCCAAGATGAAAGGTCAGGGCAGATGGTGAAATACCGAGCGCCTCCGCCAGTTCACCCGCTCTCAGCCCGTCGGGTAGGTGCCGCATGAGCAAACGAAAGGCCCTGAACCTGTCCGCGTGACCCAGCGAAACCATTGCCTCTACAGCAAGTTGATCATTCATGTTTCAATATTACATGAAATATTGAAATAAACGCTACCCCGATCATCGTCCAGCCCGCAATTTCACGGATGGGAGAAAAAGGTCGCGCACAGATTTGTATTCACCAGGTATTTTCTGGTGTCGGGTCAGTCCCCTGTTCGCGAAACGAGAACTTTAACCGGATCGCCGGATGCCGGGGAAAAAGGGTCGATATTCACAGTACTGATGAATCTGAGCTTACGGCCCCACTCGATACGCACACGAAGCGAGTAGCGGTGTCGATCGTCAATCAACGCTGGATCGTACTCCAATGTAAACTCGTAG
>CAXMTM010000401.1:0-5672 GCA_964196385.1 Arenicellales bacterium | reverse complement strand
GGCGTTTTCCTGATGCGTTCAGCGGGATGCGTCATCAATGACTACGCCGACCGGGATATGGACCCTCATGTAGAGCGCACCCGGGACCGGCCTCTGGCTGCGCGGCGTGTATCCGCAAAAGAAGTCCTTATCCTGTTTTTTGTACTGAGTGCTGCAGCCCTGGCCCTGGTGCTGATGCTCAACCGGCTGACGATAATGTTGTCCCTGGTGGGGGCTTTCTGGACCGTCATCTACCCGTTTATGAAGCGTTTTATCGATGTCCCGCAGGTGGTTCTGGGCTTCGCGTTTTCGTGGGGGATTCCGATGGCGTTTTCCGCCCAGAGCGGCGCCGTTCCCGGAGTCGCCTGGATTCTGTTGGCAGCCAATCTGGCCTGGGTCATGGCTTATGATACACAATACGCTATGGCCGACCGGGAGGACGACCTGGCTATTGGCGTCAAATCGACGGCCATATTGTTCGGGCGATATGATCGAATGATGGTCGGGTGTTTCCAGTTTCTGACGCTGGCGTTACTGGTGCTGGTGGGCAGCACCCAGGCATTGAATCTGTATTACTATGGCGGATTGGTTGTGGCCGGCGTATTGTTCCTGTATCAACAGTGGCTCATACGCGGCAGACAAGCACCCGAATGTTTTCACGCATTTTTGAATAATACCTGGGCAGGCGCTTCCATATTCCTGGGCCTGGTATTAAGTTATCTTTAGGCTTGCTGCAACCGGAATCAGCGGAGACATTGGCGTAAGGTGACGAATACAGGTATCCTTGAATAAAATGCAAAAGAGAAGGAGAGAAGAACATGCGTTCGATACTGGTCGTTAACCCAAAGGGAGGGTGCGGCAAGACTACCATTTCCACAAATCTGGCCAGTTACTATGCGGTATGGGGCGTTAAAACGGTGTTGGTTGATTTTGACCCCCAGCAATCCTGTATGCACTGGCTGAAGGCGCGGGAGCGTAATTCCAAAAACGCAAAAATTCATGGCATATCCGGTCTCTCCGGTGAACTCACCCTCCCGGAAGACACCCAACGCATTATCTACGATGCCCCTGCGCGCAGCGTTACCCCAAAAGTGGTCGAACTTATGCAACAATCAGACGCTGTGATCATCCCCGTGCTGCCTGCCCCCATCGATATGCGGGCGGCGCGTGTATTCGTCGATGAACTCCTGCGTAAAGGAAGATTGCGGCAGCATCCGCGCCTGGTGGGCCTGGTGGCCAACCGGGTCAGGAAGCACACCAATATCTATGGGCACCTGGAGAACTTTCTGATCGATGCCGAACTCCCCTTCGTGACGAGTTTACGGGATTCCCAGAATTACGTACGCGCCGCGGACCGCGGTGTGGGCATCTTCGAGATGGGCCCGGCCGCCGTCGCTCAGGATCTCGAACAGTGGCGCCCGCTGATCAACTGGATCGAGGGAAAAAAGGTCAAGACGCGCTAAAAAACAGCCCGGGCCGCAAAGCAGGACATGGGCTTCATTGGTAAACACTGGAAAGGTGAGTATCCGCTACGCTTATCTTTTTGGGTATTTTTCGTGTTACTGACAGCGGCGTATCATTATCTGGATTCCCTGATACAGCCCACTTATTTTGAGCGTCCTCGTGTCTTCATCGGGGCCACGGTCGGTTATCTGATCGTTACCCGTCTGATTATCTATCCGTGGCAAATCGTCGGCTTGCTGCGAGCGGTGGACAAGCACTACCTGACTTATGAACGCGCCATCATCAGATATGGCGTGCAGGCGACAATCGTAACCAGCCTGGCTTTGACGGCTGCCCACATCATAGGCGAAGCCCAGTCGTTGGTGATCTACAAAGAAAAAACGGCCTTTGAGGCCAGCCGGGGAAAGACCGATTACTCCCTGAGTCTCGCCAACCAGGGCGAGGTATTGCACCTGAAAGGATCACTGGATATCGGCATTACCGGGGCCCTAAAAAAGATGCTGGACCAACACCCACAGGTTCGGGCCGTCATACTGGACAGCGATGGCGGGCAGATTTACGAAGGCCGCGGTCTGGCGATGTTGTTCACAGAACGCGGCCTGGACACCTACAGTTTCAGCGGCTGCAGTTCAGCCTGTTCCACGGCTTTTATCGGCGGCATCAACCGGTTCCTGGGCACCAGGGCAAAACTGGGGTTCCATCAATACCGTCTCGATTCGGCAACAACTCTTCAGTTCTACAAGTTTTACGACCTTGACATCGAACAAAAGAAGGATCTGGAAATATACCGGGCAAAGAATATTAACGACGAGTTTCTAAAACGGGCATTCGAAACCCCCAGCGACGGGATGTGGTATCCAGATGTTCAGACACTGATCGACGCCGGTGTCATCCATGCCGTGGTGGATGAGGTAAGGTAATTATCCAGGACTCAGGCCGCGTTGCCGTTCGTTGCGCCGGCGCAGCAACTCCAGGGCTGCCAGCAGGGAGGCGGACAAAAGGACCAACAGTGTCGCCACCGCCAGGATAGTGGGGCTGATCTGTTCGCGTATACCGGAAAACATCGCCCACGGGATGGTCCTTTGCTCGTAACTGCCGACGAACTTGACCACTACCACCTCGTCGAAGGAGGTGACGAAAGCAAAAAGGGCGCCGGATATGACACCGGGCAGGATCAACGGCACGATGACCTTGAAGAAGGTGACAACCGGCGACGCGCCCAGGGCGGCCGCGGCGCGGATCAGGCTCTGGTCGAAGCCGACCAGAGTGGCGGTGACGGTAATGACCACGAACGGCGTAGCCAGCGCGGCGTGCGCCAGGATCACCCCCAGGTGAGTGGATGCCAGCCCGATTTTGGTATAAAAGAAGAACATCCCGGCGGCCGAAATAATGAGCGGCACGATCATTGGTGAAATCAGAATTCCCATAACCAGGGTCTTGGCCGGCATCTCGGACCGGCTCAGTCCCAATGCCGCGATGGTGCCCAGTGTGGTCGACATGATGGTCGAGAAAATAGCGATGATAAAACTGTTCTTGACCGCGCCCTGCCAGTTCAAATCGGTAAAGAAGTCCGTATACCACTTCGTCGAGTAACCCGCCGGGTCGAGCGAAAGCATTGCATCGGTGAAGGTGAAGAACGGCACCGAGTTGAACGACAGCGGTATGATGATCACGATCGGTGCGATCAAAAAGAAGAAAATCATCCCGCACAACACTCTGAAGGTGTAATACCAGATGGTTTCGATCTTTCCAGCGTGTGCGGGTAGAGACATATGCGATCAGCCCAGTTTCATGTTGTCGATGCCGACAATCCTGTCGTACAGTAGATAAAGCACCATAACACCGCCAAGAAGTATGGCGCCGAGCGCCGCGGCCAGTCCCCAATTGAGGGAAGTTTCGAGGTGGTAGGCGATTAAGTTGCTGATCAGGGTACCGCTCTGCCCCCCCACCAGGGCCGGGGTAATGTAATAGCCGATGGCGATGATGAACACCAGTATGGCGCCGGCGCCGACGCCGGGGACGGTATTGGGCATATACACGCGCACGAAAGCGGTAAACGGATTCGCTCCCAGCGAACGGGCGGCGCGCAGATAGCTGGGGGGTATGGTTTTCATCACGCTGTACAGCGGCAACACCATGAACGGCAGCAACACATGCACCATGGCGACGATGGTGCCGACCTGATTGTGGATCATGGTGAGACGATTGCCATCGTCCAGAAGCCCGGACCAGACCAGAAGATCGTTGATTACCCCTTCCTGCTGCAGGATCGCAATCCAGGCCGACGTGCGCACCAGCAACGAGGTCCAGAACGGCAACAGCACCAGGATCATGAGCAGGTTGCTGCTGCGCGCCGGCAACGTGGACAACAGATACGCGATGGGATAGGCCAGGATCAGACATAGCACCGTGATCAACAGGCTTATCCAGAGCGTGCGCCAGAACAGCTTGAGATAGATGCTTTCCGTACCGGGGCTCTTGACCACCTTGCCCGCCGGGTCATAGGAAAAATCGAGTGCGGCGAGATAGTAGGACTTGGTGTAGTTGCCGCTCTCCCGTTTGAGAACCCGCCAGTACTCTACATCGCCCCATTTCTCGGAAATGGCGATAAACGCCGCCTTATAGGGCGGCTCCATTTTTTTTGCCTTGCGCGCGGTCTTCCTGAACAGACTGGAAAAACCGGGTTTCTCATAGTTGAGCCGCCTGCCTGGCCTGCCCGCGGATTTAGTCTCTTGGGCCTCGGTAAAATCCTCCTTCAGCGCCGCGAACACATCCTCTCCGGGGATGGTTTCGCCCGACTCATCCCAGTTCTGCAGCAGCGGGACGCTGCGGTGCAGAGCCTGGCCCACTAATTCGTTTTCGACGCTGCGAAACAGCATTGAAAAGATGGGAATAAAGAAGGTGATGAGGATGAATAAAAACAACGGCGCCACCAGCAGCAATGCACGGTTTCGGGCCCGGCTTCTGGCGCGTGCCAGGCTCACCTTCAGCGGCGTGCCGTCCGCCGTCACCATCTGCTCGGGGTTGGTCTGTGCTGTTGTCGTATTCATCAGTTTCTATTCGGGGCAATTGCGGCTGGCTGGATAAGCCAGCCGCGGTTACCTAGTTGACAGTCAAGAAAATCAACCTGTTATTGCGCCAGCCAGGCCTGGAACTTCTCGTTCAGGTCGTCCATGTTGTCCGCCCAGAACTCGAAATTGTAAAGCACGCTGTGCTTTGCATTGTTCGGATCGGTCGGCATGTGCGGGGCCATGTCTATGCCCAGGTCGGCGTGCTTGCCCACCATGGGCGCGGATGAGGCGCGCGCGGGGCCGTAGGAGATGTACTTGGCCTGATCCGCCAGGCGCTGGGTGTCGGTGGCGAACATCAGGTATTCCATCACGTCCGCCTCGTTCTTTCCGCCCACGGGGACGACCCAGCCGTCCAGGTCGAACACCTGCCAGTCCCACATCATGGCGATCGGCTGCTTCTCTTCTGCGATCACCGAGAACAGGCGGCCGTTGTAGGTCGAGCCCATTACCACTTCGCCGTCGGCCAGGAGCTGCGGGGTCTGCGCGCCTTTTTCCCACCACACCACCTGGTCCTTGATGGTGTCCAGCTTGGCCAGCGCACGCTTTAGACCCTCATCGGTGTCCAGCACCTCGTAGACCTGGTCGGCGGCGACGCCGTCGGCGAGCAGCGCCCACTCAAGGTTGTTGAGCGGCGCTTTCTCCAGCGCGCGTTTGCCCGGGTATTTTTCCAGATCGAACACGTCGTTGATGGTGGTGGGCGGGGTGTCGCCGACCATGTCGGTGCGGTAGCCGAATGTGGTCGAGTAGACGATTTGTGGGATATAGCACGGCGAGATGATCATATCGCCGAAGTCCTTGCTGGCCGGCGTTCCGTCCGGCGCGGCGGCCAGCACGGTGTCGTGATCGATCTCCATCACCAGGCCTTCATCACAGGCCACTATTGCATTGGCGGCGGTCATATCGATCAGGTCCCAGGTGAGATTGCCGGCTTCCTGCATGGCGCGCAGCTTGGCTAACGCGCCACCGCCCGAATCGTCGTTGACGATCTTGATATCGGGGTGCATGGCCATCCACGGCTCGTGGTAGGCCTTTTGCTGACTGGCGGTGTACGCACCGCCCCAAGATACGAACACCATATCTTTGGCCGCGGCGGTACTGACTGCAGCGGCGGCAACCGCCGTGGCCAGCAAGGTTTGAGTAAACAACTTATTCATCAGA
>CAXMTM010000400.1:0-1925 GCA_964196385.1 Arenicellales bacterium | reverse complement strand
ACTGGTCGACGACTGGAAGGAAAAAACCATCGCAAAGATGGACGAGATGCTGGGCAAATACCGCTCCGTACAGGTGTTCCTCGATTCCTGTGTCAAGTGTGGCGCGTGCACCGACAAGTGCCATTATTATCTCGGCACCGGTGATCCCAAGAACATGCCGGTTGCACGGCAGGACCTGATGCGCGGTGTCTACCGGCGTTATTTCACCTTTGCCGGAAAACATTTCCCCAGGCTGGTAGGGGCCACCGACCTGACGGAAGAGGTGATCGAAGACTGGTACAAGTACTACCACCAGTGTTCGGAGTGCCGCCGCTGTTCCGTATTTTGTCCCTTCGGCATCGATACCGCGGAGATCACCATGGCGGGCAGGGAAATCCTGGCATCGATCGGAGTGGGCCAGAAATATGCCAACGAGATCATCACCAAGGTATACAAGATCGGCAATAACCTCGGGCTGCCCGAGCCGGCGCTGGTCAACACACTGGAGGGCCTGGAAGAAGAGGTCGAGGAGGATACCGGGGTCGCGGTCAAATACCCGGTGGACCAGGCGGGTGCGGACGTTCTGCTGGTCACCCCGTCGGCGGACTTTTTCGCGGAACCGCATGTGGACGGCCTGATCGGTTATGGCAAGGTGTTCCACCAGGCCGGCATCAACTGGACTTTTAGTTCCCACGCATCCGAGGCCGCCAACTTCGGTCTCTTCATCGGTAACTACGAGAACATGAAAAAAGTCGCTATGCGGGTACGGGAAGCCGCCCTGGAACTGGGCGTAAAGCGCATAGTAATCGGCGAATGTGGTCATGCCTGGCGGGTCGCGTACAGTTTCTGGAATACTCTGATCGGCCCGTTCGATTTCCTCGATCCCCGCTATCCGGCTCCGCAACACATTTGCGAACTCACCTACGACCTGCTGCAACGAGGCGCGCTGCGCATCAATCGGGAGGAGAATGACGACAAGGTGGTCACTTTTCATGACTCGTGCAACGTGTCCCGGGGTTCACGTATGGGAGATATGCCCGGCGGCCAGTTCACCATTCCCCGTGAGATCATCAAGGCCGCGTGCAACCACTTCGTCGACATGGCCGCGGAAACGACCCATGAACAGACGTTCTGTTGCGGCGGTGGCGGCGGGCTATTGACCGATGACCTGGTCGAATTGCGCGTCAAGGGGGCCTTGCCCCGCATGGAAGCACTCAAACACGTCATCGAGGATCACGGCGTAACCCACATGGCCGCGATATGCGCCATCTGTAAAAGTCAGTTCACCAAGGTGCTGCCGTACTACGGTCTGGGCATGGACATGATTATCAGCGTGCATCAATTGTTGGGCGATGCGTTGGAACTCGGTACGGAATCTCCATGACACGCCGCGAATACGTCCCTGCGGGCCCGTCGGCAGTTTCCCTGCCATCGGCGATGCTGAGTCATGGACGCTTACTTTGGTACGAAATTGCCATAGCGTTGTCCATCGGCCTCTTTTTTATACAGATTTCCCAGGCCGCCGAGGAGGTTGAACGCGGTACATTTTCCGGTGCCAGGGAAACCAAAATGCCTGTGTGGTTCAAGGAAAGTTTCCTGGATTTCGAGGAAGATATCGATGAAGCCACGGCCCAGGGCAAGAGGCTGATGTTGTTCTTTCATCAGGCCGGATGCCCGTACTGTAACGCGCTGGTCGAGGTCAACCTTGCCCAGGCGGATATCGAACAGACGGTCCGTGAAAACCTTGATGTAGTGGCCGTCAATATGTGGGGGGACCTGGAAGTGGTTCAGGTTGGCGGCCGGCAGTTCACCGAAAAAACCCTGGCGGAAGCGCTTGGGGTGAACTACACGCCCACGCTCATATTCTTCAACGAAAGCAGGAAAGTCGCACTCCGGCTCGATGGGTATTATCCACCGGACGAGTTCAGAAAGGCGCTGCGCTATGT
>CAXMTM010000399.1:0-4043 GCA_964196385.1 Arenicellales bacterium | reverse complement strand
CGCCGCGGGCAACGAGTCACCGAAAAAATGGATTGCGACCTATCGCTCCTGTCCCTGGCTGACCGACGGTTTGTATGTCAACCGCCACGGTGACCTTACGGCCTGTTCGCGGATTCTCGATTCAGACCAGCACACCCTGGGGAATCTGGCCAGGGGTGAAGCCGAGCAGGCACTGATCGTACGTGATGAAAGGGGCAAACAGGTTCGGGGGGGCGAGATTCCGACCGCGTGCCAGGATTGTTTTATCGCTGATTCAATTTCGACGCGATTGTCAAATTTGTTGCCCAAAAAGCTCCGACAGGTGAAACGCTGGAAACAGAATAGCTGGTCACCCGATGACGACGATGGACGTATTCTTGGCGACGTACCCTACGATGCGGATGCAGTTCAGGCACTGCTGCCTCTTTGCGACGGGGATGCAACTACCGAGGAGATTGTCGCGGTGCTTAGTGAGCGCTGGAGCGTAGACCAGAAGACGGCCCGGGTACGGACGCTTCCGGTCGCCAATGAACTGATTCGCGAAGGTGTATTGATTGCTTGACCCGGCTACATGTTATGATTTTTATGCTCTGAAATTTTATCAACCAGATCCTATTGAATGTATTCATCGATGAACAATCCTATCATTGACAAATTGAAAGAAATTATCGCCACCGAACTTTGCGTCAATTTAGTTCCGGCTGAAATTGATGAAAACGCTTCGCTCCTGGAAGGAGAAATCGACATTGACTCGATCGCCATCGTGGAGTTGATCTCAATCATCGAGGAAAAATTCGGGATTGTTTTTACCGACGAAGAATTGATGCCCGAATCGTTCAGCACATTGAGCGTGCTCGCCAAACTCATAGAGGGGAAACTCGGGCAAACAGCTTCTGCGGTAACTTCCTGACCGATCAGGATTCCTTACGAAATCATAGTTACGGGCACTGGTGAATTTGCATATGAGGGACGGAAAGAGCAAGTTGTTGCTTGACCCGACCGAGGTTCGCTGCTGCAAGTAGTTTCAGCAAATCTCTGCTGTCCTGCATATCTATCTACAACGGTATGGGTTTCGGGCCCGTATTTAAGGGCCGGCCGCTATACAGGTTATACGCGGGCCGCGCCCCGGGAAATTGGGGCCGGGCATTGCGCGCAACATCCAATTCAGGGCAATATCGACCTATTCACAATTGAGGAAATAATCGTGTCTGATCGACAGGTCGTCGTTTTGAGCGCTGTACGCACTGCCATTGGTGACTATGGTGGTTCCCTGAAAAGTTTTGCGGCCAACCGCCTGGCTGCAATGGTTACTGCCGAAGCGGTCGATCGCAGCGGCGTCAGCCCGGATCGGTTTGGCCACTGTGTTTTCGGCAATGTCGCCCACTCCGAACCGCGTGACATGTACCTGGCAAGATGCGCCGCGCTCGAAGGAGGCCTGCCGAAGGAGGTCCCCGCGTTTACGCTGAACCGGTTGTGCGGCAGCGGACTGCAGGCCATAGTCAGCGCGGCACAGACCATATTGCTGGGAGATTGCGATATAGCTGTGGCGGGCGGCGCGGAATCGATGAGCAGGGTGCCCTATCACCTGCCGGCCATGCGCTGGGGAGCACGCATGGGCGACACCGTTGCCGTTGATGCCATGGCCGAGGCATTGCAGGACCCGTTTCACAATTATCATATGGGTGTCACTGCCGAAAATGTCGCCGACAAATGGAACATCAGTCGCGAGGATCAGGACAGACTCGCTGTGGAAAGCCATCGGCGCGCGGCGAATGCGATCGGCAGCGGTTTCTTTGCAGAACAGATCCTTCCGGTGGAGATTAAATCCAGGAAGGGATCCACGATGTTCGACAAGGACGAACACGTGCGTGAGGATGTGTCTATCGAGCAACTGAGCAAGTTGCGCACCGTTTTCAAAGAGGGGGGCAGCGTCACTGCAGGCAACGCATCCGGGATAAACGACGCCGCCGCCGCGGTGGTCCTGGCCGATGTCGGAACTGCTGAACAATCGGGCATGAAGCCGATGGGCCGACTGGTGGCCTATGCCCACGCCGGAGTCGAACCGGAATATATGGGCATCGGACCCGTACCCGCCATCAAAATGGTGCTGGCCAAAGCCGGGCTGACGGTTGGGGACATCGATGTATTTGAACTCAACGAGGCGTTTGCCGCCCAGGCCCTGGCGGTTGTCCGCGAGCTCGATCTGCCCATGGACAAAACCAACCCCAACGGCAGCGGGATATCTCTGGGTCACCCCATCGGCGCCACCGGATGTATTCTGACGGTGAAGGCCCTCTATGAACTGCACCGCACAGGGGGCCGCTACGCGTGCGTCTCCATGTGCATCGGTGGTGGGCAGGGCATCGCGGCAATCTTCGAAACACCGGGCTAGATTGCATTTGGGAAAATCAACCCCATATCCCGAAACTCCCCTCATCCATGAAACGGCGTGCAAATCATTCGAACAGAATTACCGTCCGGTAATCGCAATGATTGGAAAACGCTCAGATCGTTACTGCCTTATCTGAAGCAGTTTCCCGGCCGTATCTTCATCGCATCGGTCCTGCTGGTACTGGCCAAGCTTGCCAACGTGAGTGTACCCATTGCACTCAAATCTATCGTCGATGGCCTGGACGCCGGCGATGGCGTAACGACAATCCTGACCATACCGGTTGCTTTGCTGATTGCCTACGGCCTGCTCAGGTTCGGCACCATTCTGTTCCAGGAGTTGCGCAACGCGATTTTCGCCAGGGCGGCTCAGCAAACCACTCGACAAATCGCTCTGGTGGTGTTCGAGCACCTACACCGTCTTTCGCTGCGCTTTCACCTCGACCGGCAAACCGGTGGAATCTCCAGGGATATCGAGAGGGGCAGCCGCAGCGTTGCGCAGCTACTCAACTTCCTGGTGTTCAACATCGTTCCCACGGTGTTCGAAATCGTTGTGGTGTGTGCCATTCTGTTCTATAGCTTCGGAATCTGGTTCGCGTTGGTGACGCTTGTCTCCGTCACCATTTATTTCATCTACACCTACAAGGTCACGGAATGGCGCCTCAAATTCCGGGTCGATATGAACAACGCGGACTCGCGCGCCAACAGCACCGCTGTGGATTCACTCATCAACTACGAAACCGTCAAATTCTTTGGCAACGAGAGTTTCGAAGTCAGGCGTTACAACCATAATATGCAGGCGTGGGAACAAGCATCCGTAAACAGTCAGGTCTCCCTGTCTCTGCTCAATTGCGGGCAGGGTGTGATCATCGGTGCCGGTGTGACCATACTCATGATCATGGCCGCCAACGGCGTCGTTTCAGGAGTCCTGAGCATGGGAGATTTCGTGATGGTCAATGCTTTCCTGATTCAGCTCTACATCCCGCTCAATTTTCTGGGCACCATTTTCCGTGAGGTCAGGCACAGCCTGACCGACATGGAGCGAATGTTCAGTTTGCTGGACGAAACAACGGAGATCGAGAACAAGCCGGATGCCATCGAATTGCACGCGACCCATCCCGAGGTGCGGTTCGACAAAGTGTGCTTCAGCTACAACGAGGACCGGCAAATACTCCACGATGTGGACATAGTCATCCCGCCCGGCAGCAAAATAGCGGTGGTCGGTTCGAGCGGTTCCGGAAAGTCGACCATCGCGCGCCTACTGTATCGATTCTTCGACGTCACAACCGGTTCCGTCAGCATAGACGGGATCGACATTCGCGACCTGACCCAGGAATCGCTCAGGGCCGCTATAGGCGTTGTGCCGCAGGACACGGTCCTGTTCAACGATACCATCGGCTACAACATACGCTACGGCCGGCCCGGCGCCACCGACGAGGAGGTCCGGGACGCCGCCCGCCTCGCCCACATCGACCGGTTCATTGAATCGTTACCCGGTGAGTACGACACCCTGGTCGGGGAGCGCGGCCTCAAACTGTCGGGCGGAGAAAAGCAGCGTATAGCCATTGCCCGGACAGTATTGAAAAACCCGCCGATCCTCATTCTTGACGAGGCCACTTCTCAACTGGATTCAAAATCGGAAAAAGCCATTCAGTCGGCGTTGAACGAGATATCGG
>CAXMTM010000398.1:0-4102 GCA_964196385.1 Arenicellales bacterium | reverse complement strand
GATGCTTCCCGGCGGATCGAGAACTATCACCGCAAACAGCTGCAGGAATCCTGGGAGTACGAGGAACAGGATGGAACCAGGCTTGGGCAGAAAATAACCGCGATTGATCGCGTGGGCATTTATGTGCCCGGCGGTAAGGCCGCGTACCCTTCGTCGGTTTTGATGAATGCTATTCCGGCAAAAATTGCCGGTGTCGCGCAAGTAATTATGACCGTGCCCACGCCAGGAGATTTGGTCAATGACCTGGTGCTTGCGGCCGCGGCGCTGGCTGGTGTCGACCAGGTGTTCCGGGTTGGCGGTGCGCAGGCCATCGCAGCCCTGGCATTTGGTACGGAGACCGTTCCAAGGGTCGACAAGATCGTCGGGCCAGGCAATGCTTATGTCGCCGCGGCCAAAAAGCTGGTATTCGGTCAGGTGGGCATAGATATGATTGCCGGACCATCGGAGGTGCTGATACTCGCCGACGAATCCGTGGATCCGGAGTGGGCGGCAATGGATCTTCTGGCCCAGGCCGAGCACGATGAACTGGCACAATCGATCCTGATCAGCACCAGTCGCGATGTCCTGCAGCAGGTCCATTCGGCGCTTGTAAGGTTGCTGCCCACCCTCGAGCGCAAGGATATCGCCGGCGCCGCATTGGCCGGCCAGGGCGCGCTGATCCGGGTGCGGAATCTCGAACACGCCTCTCTGGTGATTAACCGGGTTGCCCCGGAGCACCTGGAATTATTGATCAGTGACCCGGACAGTATTCTGGATTCCATACGGCATGCCGGCGCCATCTTCATAGGGCCGTACAGCGCTGAAGCGCTGGGCGATTACTGTGCCGGGCCAAACCATGTTCTTCCCACTTCGGGAACCGCGCGCTTCAGCTCGCCGTTGGGGGTGTACGATTTTCAAAAGAGAACCAGCTTGATCCGGTGTTCCGCCTCAAAAGCAAGTGAACTCGCGGTCACGGCTTCTATGCTGGCACGGGCTGAATCACTGACGGCCCACGCCCGGTCTGCCGAGTACCGGATGCTGTGATTTTCACAAGTTTGACAATCGCCCGGTGAGAAATGCAGGTTAGGCGGGTACGGGCGGAGATTCGGGCGCTGACGGCATACGCGGTTCCCGGTTGTGAAGGCTTGACCAAACTTGATGCCATGGAAAATCCGTATCAATGGCCGGCAGAGATGCAGGAAGAGTGGCTCGATCACCTGCGCGGCGTGCCGCTCAACCGTTATCCAGACCCCACGGCAAGCCGTCTCAAGCAGAGTCTTCGCGACAACCTGGAAATCCCGGGTGAAATGGAGGTCCTGCTGGGTAACGGATCGGACGAACTGATCCAGATCATCCAGTTATGTACGATGGATCGGGACGGGGTCGTTGTAGCGCCCTCGCCATCGTTCGTGATGTATGAAATGACGGCGAGATTCGTCGGCGCGAAATTCGTTGGCGTACCTCTGGCTGTGGACTATTCGATCGACGAAAACGCTATGTTGCGGGCCATAGATGAACACGATCCGGCAGTCGTATTTCTCGCTTACCCCAACAACCCGACCGGAAATCTGTTCGATCGCGCTGCTATGGACAGGATCATCCGCAAAACCAGGGGGCTGGTGGTAATCGACGAAGCGTATCACGCCTTCGCGGGAACCAGTTGCATGGATCAGATCGGCGACCACGACAATCTGGTGGTGATGCGCACGCTGTCAAAGCTCGGCCTGGCGGGCCTGCGTCTGGGATATCTGGTAGGGCCGGCTGCGTGGTTGAAAGAATTTGACAAGGTCCGTATGCCCTACAACATCAACGTGCTGACACAACGTACGGTCGAGTTCGCGTTGCAGAGAATGGATGTATTCGAACACCAGGCGTCGCAAATCGTGTCGGAAAGGGGGCGCATGTACGCTTTCCTGAAAAGCAGGCAGGGGGTTACTCCATTCCCCAGTCAGGCCAATTTTATCCTGTTCCGCAGCGATGCCGTGCCGGCATCGGAATTGTTTGATCAGCTTGTCCGGCAGGGCGTTCTGGTGAAGAGTTTCGGTCAGGCCGGCGCCGGCCTGGACCGGTGTCTGCGTGTTTCGATGGGAACCACAGAAGAGAACGATGCGTTTATGGACGCTCTCGATAAGACCCTGCAAGCTCAATGATTATGTAACAGGAGCGGTATACGGTCTCATTAACTCTGTGTCAGATAGCCGGACTAGTCCCCGTTGTCGGCCATGTTGAATCCGAGTTCATCCAGTTCCGTCAGGAGTTTGTTTTGGGTTGCCTCGTCGAGTGGCACCAACGGTGGACGCAGCCGCAGCCAATCCGGGTCCTGGTTGTGATCGGCAACCACGGTTTTAAGTGCCGGGATCATCGCGTATGACTGGATGACCTTGCGAATGCGCGTGATCTGTGCCTGCAGTTCGTCCGCATCCTGTTCCCGCCAGCGTTCGAACACCCGGCGAATGCCCGCCGGATTGACATTTCCCGTGGCGGTGATGCAGCCGGCACTACCGTGCCTGAGTCCCGCCAGCAAGAAAGATTCGGAACCTGGAAAGATCGACAGTTGCGGAAATTCTTTTAGCAAAAATGCGGTGTGCGCCCAGTCGCCGCCGCTGTCTTTCAGACCGACTACAACGGACGGATAGTCCTTGATCAGCCGCCCGATCAACGCCGGCGACAATCCGATCTGCGACATCGGCGGAATATGATAGAGGTATATCCGCAGCCGGTCGTCTCCTACCTGTTCGATGACATGGGAATAGGCTGCGAACAGTCCCTCGTCACTCACCCCCTTGTAGTAGAAGGGCGGCAGCATCAGCACCCCCGCGCAAGCGTGTTCGACGGCGTGGCGTGTCAGCCGGACACTGTCGGTCAGGGCGCAAGTCCCGGTTCCGGGCATGATGCGGCTTGCCGGGACCCCGCTGTCAATCAAGACCTCGAGTAATTCTATCCTCTCGTCACAGCTCAGGGAGTTGGCTTCGCTGGTAGTGCCAAAAACGGCCAGTCCATCTGCGCCCTGTTGCAACAGCCAGTGGCAATGTTTTACGAATGCATCCACATTGGGTCGCTGATCCCGCTCGAAGGGCGTCAGCGCGGGCACCAGGACGCCGTTTAGTTCATGTCTGCTCATAACACCAGATTCTCGATCTCCCGCATGGCCACGGTAATCATCGCCAGGTTCAACTGCGAGGCGTCTCTGATTTCGGAAACTACCTTGCCGGCCCTGGCGATTTCTGCTTCGTGTTCGCGTTGCCACGCGGGCAACACATCATCGGGGCCGGCATCGGTGTTGCTGATTGCTTCGGCGGTGATCAGTCGCTGATAACGGAACAGGTCGGAGCGAATACCATCCACTGCGAGTTGCTGCCAGTAGTCCCCGCCAAGTGACGAGACCTGTTCCCGCAGCCAGAACAGTTGCAACTCCTGGCCGATCTCAAAGTAGATGCGGGCCGTGTCCAGCACGTCTTTATTTGCATTGGAAGCTACCTCAACGATGTCCAGGCCCGGGTAAACGGTGCGCATTGTAGCGCAGCGTGTTGCCAGTCCATTTTCGACTCCGGCTTCTACATATTGTGTTATCGCGTCGTCAATTATCGTGCGGTGCTGGGGTGTTATCACAGATAACGCGTTATCTGTGATAGTTTGCACACCGCTGCTGTAGCGTTCGACCATATTTTCGATATTTAGCGGGCGTTTTTGGTTTTGCAGCAGCCACTGCGTCGCGCGCTCTAACAACCAGCCGGCTTCGATGGTCATTTCTATTTGCAATTTTGCCGGAACCTGGTTGTCCAGAGCATCGATATTGCGGCGATAACCGGCGGTGCCGAATATTTCTCTGGCTGCGATGTAAGCCTGGATGACTTCAGGCGCCGCAAAATCGAACTGCTCCCGGAACCGCTGCAACATAGTGATGCCTGTTGTGTTGATCGCGGTGTTGGTGAAGTAGGTGGCGATAATTTCCCGGCGCAAAGGATGCCGTTTCATATATGACTCGTAGCGCTCGCGCAGCGGTGTCGGAAAATAGTGTTTGAGTTGCGCGTCGAGATACGGGTCTTCGCAGACATCCGACTGTAGCAGCTCTTCGTACAGGGTCATTTTTGCGTAGGAGTGGAGTATCGAGATCTCCGGACGC
>CAXMTM010000397.1:0-3837 GCA_964196385.1 Arenicellales bacterium | reverse complement strand
CCCTGGGCCAGGCCGATGGATGTGGTGGTCTTGCCTTCGCCCGCGGCGGTGGGCGTGGTAGCGGATACCAGCACCAATTTTGGCGCATCCGGGCGCTTGCGCGGTTGCGTCAGCGCGTCCAGGTGCACCTTGGTGATTTCCTCGCCGAATGAAATCAGGTACTTCGAATCGATCCCCAATTCCCGGGCTACTTCCGCGATCGGTTTGGGATTGGCCTGAAGTGCAATATCGTGATCTGAAAGCATTTTCATATCCTTGTTTTTAGGGGATTTTTACATGTAAATCTTGATTCAAACCGCAACATTATACCCTGATCCAAATCAACCCATTAATGAGTACGGTATAAACTCGAACGGCCTGCCTTTTTTACACCTCCTGCCCTGCCGTTTACACCATCAATACGTCACACCGGACGGAGGTCATTATATGGATCATGACCATCGCGATATGGGCATTGTTCCGGACGGAATTTTATTTATCGCCTATGATCGAGCATGAGTGAAGATCATAAGAGGACAATAAAAATGTCGTTTATTCGCCGCTGGTTGCTGATCACCGTACTGGGGTTTTCGGGCGGTATTATTTTCCTGCTGCCATTCCTGTTCGAGGTTTTCTACACACCATTGGGCGCTGCTTTAGGCCTGAGCCACACGGAACTTGGTGGCCTTGTCAGTGTTTTCGGGTTCTTTTCGATGATCTTCTATTTTCCCGGAGGCTGGCTTGCCGATCGTGTTTCGGCCAGGAAACTGATCACCACCTCACTGATAGCGACCGGGCTGGCGGGACTATATTTCTCGACCTTTCCCTCTTATCGTGTCAGCCTGGTGATTCACGCTTTCTGGGGAATTTGCATCACACTCCTGTTCTGGGGTGCCATGATTCGCCTGACCCGGAACTCGGCGCCGGCCGATCAGCAAGGCCGCGCATTCGGCACGCTCGAGTTTGTTCGCGGTATCGCGGAAGGATTGACCAGTGCCGGCCTGTTGGCCGTTTTCGCCTGGTTGGGCAGTACTCAGCAGGCCCTGTCGACTGTTGTCATTCAATTGTCCTGGGTGACAATCGCGCTGGGTGTCATGGCATGGTTGGTCATCGAGGAAAAGTCGCGCGACGAATCCGGTTCGTCCACTGATCAAAAGATAGGTTGGCAGGAAGTCCTCGCCGTTCTCAGGATGCCGGTCATATGGCTGATTATCATCGTGCTGATGACCGCCTATTGTGCCTACTGGGCGTCGTACTCGATCAATCCGTATGCAACTGACGTTGTTCTCACCTCCGCGGCGGTCGCCGGTGTGATCAGCGTCGCCAGGATGTGGCTCAAACCACTCTCGGGTTTCATGGCCGGGTTTGTGGCAGACCGTTTTGGCGTCGCGCTATCCACCACGGTTTTGTTTGCAATGCTCGTCGTCAGCTTTCTGGCGCTGGCCGCCCTGTCCGGAAACCTGCCCGGATTCAACGTAATGCTGGGGTTCATGGCTATCGCGGCCATTGCGATTTTCGCACTGCGGGGCATCTATTTTGCCTTGCTCGAAGAAGGCGGTGTGCCGCTTGCCGTCACCGGGACTGCGACCGGGGTCATATCCGCTGTGGCATTCACACCCGATGTATTCATGCCGATTCTCAGCGGCGCGCTACGGGATGCCTATCCGGGCGCCGAGGGTTATCGCTACCTATTTCTGATTACCGCGGGGATGTGTGCTGCTGGATTGATCGCATCGCTGACGATCTATTTCAAATACGTCAAGCCGAAGCATGCCCAATGATAAAGCAGGCGCCATGGTCTGCTCCAATGCGGGCCATTTGGCCGGCCTGATCCTGGCTAATCTGATATATGGCCGCGACTCACCGGTTTCGCTCGATCCTTTCCGGCCCCGCCGCAACCCGTTCGAAATCTACGGCCGAACCCTCCCCCACGTGCCTTCTCGCAGCGTCTTGAACCTGCTTGTTTTCTGACCTAAATCAGGCACTTCATAGCCGATTTTGTGGAATATAGAGATGGCGGACAACACTTCCTGACCGCCTTATTCCGAAGCAGAGCCGAAGTGTTGCCGTCTCGGTTACAGCAAATTGTCATACGGGGCTAAACCAGCGCCGAATTTCCGATTTAGCCCGTGTGAAGGAGCGCACAGCCATGACCATGCACAATGATGAAGAACAGATTTTTTCACCCGGAGTCCAGAAGTACATCGACAGTAATAATGAATACCTGAAGCGGCGTGATAAGTACATCAACGGAGTGGTGAAAAACTGGAAGTTTGACACCATTGCCGTGCATGGGCTCTACTCGGTAGAGGACGCCATCGAGGATTACGATGGCGCTATTATCGAGCCCGTGTTCCTGTCTTCATCCCAGGCCTATCGTGACTCCGATGAGCTCGAGGCTGCGCTTGCCTACATGATCCCAACCTGGTGTTATTCCCGTATCGCCAACCCGACGACCTATTTTTATGAGTGGACCCTGGCCCTCCTGGAGGGGTACGGGTTCGATGGTGACACGTCGTGTTGCTCAACCAGCTCGGGGATGGCCGCGATCATGATGGCCGTTCAACCGTTTCTGGTGCATACCAGGGAGCATGTCTTCGAAGAGCGCAATTTCCTGGCAACCGCGCAGTGTTACGGTGGCACCTACCAGCAATTCAAGGTACGCCTGGAACAAGAGCGCGGTGTTGAGTGCCGCTGGATCGAAGAGCCCACCGATATCGATGCCTGGGCATCCCGTATCGACGGGAACACCCGGTTTCTGTACGGCGAGTTGCCGAGCAACCCGCAGCAGGGGTTTTTCGATATCGAGGCGGTAGCCGACCTGGCCCACAGCCACGGGTTGCCATTAATCATCGACAGCACGGTGGCCACGCCGGCGTTGCTGCGGCCCATTTGTCATGGTGCCGATATCGTGGTGCAGTCGGCAACCAAGACTTTGACCAGTGGTGGCTCAGGTGTAGCCGGCGCCGTGATCAGCCGCAAGGATCTGATTTCACAGATCGACAATCCGGCGATGAAAGCCGATTTCTCACAGTACGTGAAGTTTCTGCCCAACCGTGACTACGGACCAAACCTGCACCCGATGCAGGCCTACATGACACTCAATGACATGCGCACCTTGCGCAGCAAGATGGACATGATGAGCCGAAATACGCAAATTGTGGCGGAGTTTCTCGATGCGCATCCGGATATCGAGTCGGTCGAGTATCTTGGCCTGCCCAACCATCCGCTGCACGAACTGGCCAGTCGCTATATGTGGCTGGTCGACGCCGAGCATGACGCGCAGTATGGTAAGCCGGTTAACCGCTATGGCCATCTCATGGGCTTCTGTGTGAAGGGTGGTCATGAGAACGCACGCATCGTGTTCGATGAGTTGCAGCGTATCTGGCGAGCCACGGACCTGGGCCGCATCAAGAGTGTCGCCTGCATCCCGGCCATCTCCACCCACCAGCAGCAGGGTGAGGAGGGTCGAATGCTGGCCCGTATTCCCAACAATCTGATTCGTCTCTGCGTCGGAGGTGAACACCCTGATGACGTTATCGCCGACCTGGATCAGGCTTTGCAAAAGTTGCGCGCGCGCAGCGCTGTATGAACAATTTCCTTAATGATTCCTATGGCATTTTTTGGCCAAGCAATTATGCTAGACAGCATTAGTTGACACGTCGGGGTCAGACATTGTCTTTAATCAACGAACTCAAGCGCCGTAATGTCTTGCGCGTAGGTGCTGCCTACGTGGTAGCGTCGTGGTTACTGATCCAGGTCGGTGAGACCATCTTTCCGCTGTTTGGCTTTGACGACACTCCGGCCCGGATCATGGTTATTGTGCTGGCGATAGGTTTTTTTCCAGCGCTTATTCTC
>CAXMTM010000396.1:0-2717 GCA_964196385.1 Arenicellales bacterium | reverse complement strand
GAAATCGTCGTAGCTCACCTGCCAGGCCGCAAGATAGGGTCCGGGGATCATCCGCTGGTGCGAGTCCGGGGTCAGGAAATCGTCTTCCGCTACATCGATGCACTGGTAGCCGTGACCCAGGACACAGTCCGCCTCCATGCTCAATACATACTCGATACTTTGTTTTACCGAATCTTGCATTTGAGCTCCGCTTGTACTCCAGAATAACAGCAGTGCACAGGTTGCGATTCCTCCGACTGATCTCTCGCAACCCATCAATTTGCGATTGTGCCCAGCACGATGATCTGGTTGGTGGCCACGACATGTTGCTTGAGGAAACCCGCCGGCGTCCCCAGGTACCCGTTCAAACCCACAAGGTTGTCGGACAGAATATCCTGGGGTGAAAAATTCTCGTTGTCGAATCGGGGGTCGGGGCCGGCGTGGGTGTGATAGCTGGCATTGGCTGCAGTGCCTCGGGGCACGGAACCAACCGGATTACCGATGTTGACGCTGGCCACGTCTCCCGCGGCCGGGGTCGTGCTGCCGAAGGAGCCATCGGCGCTGCTGTAGATCCAGCCGCCATGTTCCCGATTTTGACTAACCGACACCGGATTGATCCTGTTCATGACGTCGAAAGCGGCCTCGTTGGGCGTGGCAAACCGCTGCGCGTTGTCACCGCCGCTGTCGCCGGAACTGGCCGCCAGCGCTACCACGCCGACACCCAGTCCGAGGGCCAGTACCTTGCCAAATTTATCCTGCTTTTTCGCGCTCTCCCCGCTTTCCTCCGCCGCACTGAATGACATGCTGCGGCCGAACGAGCGTTGATAGCGGACCATTACCCTGCGTTCATCCCCACCGGCGTACAAGGGGTTGCGGGCTTCCTCGACATCCATTGACCATCGGGACCCGCGTTGGCTGTGCCAGTTGAATCCCAGTCTGCGCACGTGCGCGCCCGTATCCGTTTGAATTTCCTGGAATTCGAAGCCTGACCGGTTGCCTGAATATGAAAAATTGAATCCGTGTCCGACCCCTTCGCTCCCCCGCTCCAGGGCGAACACTCCGCTTGCCCAATGTCCCGCGGTCAGGCCAGCGTAGTAACCCGCCCGCTCCTGTACGTTCGGTGATTTTATTCTGACACCGGCGAACTGCGCGGAGGCGCCCTTGCCCACTTCCAGGTCCAGTCCCCCACCCTGAAAACTGAACGGAGAGCGATTACCACCGTGGAAGTAGTAGTGGTTCAGGTCCTGGTACAGCGCGCTGCCCGCCCTGGAAAAAGACCGCCCGCTACCGTGAAAAAAGGCGGCCGTCGCCGGGCCTGCAGTAAACCCTAGATACTGGTGCTTTTCATCAGTGGCCCAGGTGTTGCCGTAGTGGAGGACGTTGGAGCCTATGCTGCGGTGCAATGATATTGTCGCTGCTTCAGAGCCGTTGAATCGACTGAGCGCATGGTGCCGGCTGCTGTGAGAATAGCGCTTGACGGTAGCGGAAAAACTTTCACCGTAATCAACACCCGATACCAGCGTGGGCCAATCCCCCTGTGCCCAGCCAAAACCGGTGACCAGCAACAAGGCAAGTGCGACCGGGAATCTAACAATCCTCATAAATACTCCTGGGAGCCTGCAATATTATTCATACTGTGGAATCAACTGCAACAGATCGGTCACCCCCAGGTCAATGTCATACTGCGACAACAAGGTCGATACCTGCCCGCGGTGGTGTGTCTGGTGGTTGAAAAAATGACTCACCAGCAACCCGGTCATCCGGGTAGACTGCTCGCCCGCTATGTCCTTGTAGGTCAGCGGATAGTCCAGGTCGTCGTCGCTGAGTTGGGCGCACCACGCGATGATGTGCTCGTCTACGAGGTTTCGGTGTTCGCGCAGATCGACAAAATTCTCGTAGAGGATTTGATCCAGGCTGTAGGGTGTATCCGTTTCCCGCGCAAAGTTCAGCGCATAGTGTCTGGAAGGGTGCTGAGCGAATCGTTTCAGCCAGATCAGGTCAGCGACAAGGATGTGGTTAAGCGTACCCAGTATCGATCCAAAGAAAGCGCCTCTGTCAGCCTCGATTTCGGGTCGTGTCAGTCGTTCCGCGGCGAGGTATATGTTGCGGTTCATGGTTTGGTTGTAATGGGCAAACAGCCTCAACTGAGTGACCGGGCTCATTTCATTTCGGGGCCAATGCCGTGACCACGCCGAGTCCGGTGAATGCCGTCCCGGTAATGTACTTCCCGTAGCGATTGCCGGCCCGTTTCAGGCGTTCGCCCAGCGCCCCCGCGAATACCGCGTACAACCCATCGCTGAAAATTCCGATCACCACAAAGATCAGACCGAGGATAATGACCTGCATGGCCACGGACACCTCGCTCGCGGTATCCACGAACTGCGGCAGAAACGCAAAGAAGAACAGCGCCGTCTTTGGGTTGAGGATGTTCACGATAGCGCCTTCCCTGAGTATGGTAAGCAAGCGCTTATGATCCGGCTTGCCTGGCACGGAATTTTCTTCCTTGCTCAGAAAGCTCCTGATGCCCAGAAAAATCAGATACGCGGCACCCAGGTACTTGACGACATTGAACGCCAGCGTCGACGTCATCAGCAATTGGGAAACGCCGTAGGCGGCAGCGGTGATATGAACGAGGGTTCCGACGTGCATGCCCAGGGCAGCAACAAAACCGGCCAGCGTGCCCTGACTGACACTTCTTGCCACGATATAGACTACCGCCGGGCCCGGCGTGATCAACA
>CAXMTM010000395.1:0-5902 GCA_964196385.1 Arenicellales bacterium | reverse complement strand
CTCCCCCGCCTGCATGACCCGGATCAGAATTTCAATCCGGCAGATCTCAAGGGCACCGTCTGGGTGCTCAACGTGTGGGCGTCGTGGTGTGTATCCTGCCGGGCGGAGCATGATGTGCTGAAGGATATGGTCAGCCGCAATCCGGTACCCGTTGTCGGGCTCAACTACAAGGACAAGGTTGCGGACGCGCTGAGCTGGCTGGATCGGCTGGGCGATCCCTACCACCTTTCGGTGATGGATGCACAGGGTCAGGCCGGCATCGAATGGGGCGTGTATGGCGTTCCGGAAACATTCGTGATCGATGACAAGGGAATTATCCGGTACAAGCACATTGGGCCCATCGATTTGAAAGTCGTCAAAAACACCATCCTGCCGATTGTCGAGGAATTGCAGCAATCAAAGTCCTGATAAAAACCGGCGCACTGATTATTCTTGTTCTGTTCTGTGCGAGCGGTTGGGCGGCGATCACGGCCCGGAATTTTGACGATGCGGAACAGGAGCGGCGTTACATCTCGCTAACCAAGGAATTGCGCTGCCTGGTGTGTCAGAACCAGAATTTGGCGGATTCCGATGCCGATCTGGCGAAGGACCTGCGCAACAAGGTGTATGAGATGATCAAAACAGGGTCATCCGATGCTCAAGTCGTGGATTACATGGTCGACCGCTACGGTGACTTCGTTTTGTATCGACCCCCCGTCAACCTGTCCACGATTTTTCTGTGGCTGGGGCCGTTCATAATACTGCTGGCTTGTTTGTGGATCCTGATCAGGATTGCGCGGCGTCGGGTAAATGGGGCCGCCTTGCCGCCGGACCAGGATCAGCATGAGCGGGCACAGCGCCTGCTTGGAGAAGAGTAGGAGCCTGTCCGAGAACCGAGAGCCTACTGCGGAAAAGCCCTTTTGGCCCATTTTCCCGCTCACTATTGTCGAATATGAATAACTATTCTCCTCAAATGATCGAAAAAATGGACTCAAAATGACTTCCCCTCGCTACGACTTCTATTCTCGGACAGGCTCCTAGTCACACCGCCCTCATGCTGTGGTTTTTTCTCATTGCCTCATTAATGGTAATTGCGGCCATTACGATTCTGGCGCTGCCCATTTTGCGAACCAGGAGTGTGGCGGTGGATCAACGCGACCGCCAGAATATCGCCATGGCCAGGGAGCGGCTGAGTCAGCTGGAAGCCCGGATCGAGACCGGGTCCATGGAACCCATACAGGCGGAACAGGAGAAATCCGAGATCGAGCTGGGACTGCTTGACGACGTTGAGATCAACAGCGATGAAGATAATACCGTTCACAACCAGAAGGGCGGTTGGGCCGGTGTCGTGGTCGCCGTCTGCACGCCTTTTCTGGCAGGCATGCTCTACCTGGTGCTGGGGCAGCCCGCGGCCTTTATTCAGGGTGAAAATGAGAGAACGGCTGACTCCGGTCAACCGGCTGGCCATACTGAAGTCGATGTTGGCGATATGGTACAGCGCCTGGAACAGAGGCTCATGGAAACTCCGGACGATGCGGAGGGGTGGTACATGCTGGGAACCAGTTATATGGTCCTGCAGCGTTATGGCGAAGCAGCATCGGTTTTTGAAAAACTGACGGAACTGGTCGGAGATGAGCCTGACCTGCTGGTGCGGCAGGCCGACGCGCTGGCGATGGCCGGCAACGGCGTTCTGGCCGGTGAACCTGAAAACCTGCTGCTGCGGGCGTTGGCAGTCAACCCGAATCACCCTGTTGCGTTGTGGATGGCCGGCATCGCGGCTGACAGAAGGGGCGATACCGGGGAGGCATTGCATTACTGGCAGCAGGCGCTGCCTTTGTTCGGCGAAAATCCCGAATCACAAGCAGAACTGCAGGCCATGATAGAAGGGGCGAAGAGTCGGCTCGAGGCCGGCACCGGCTCAGCAGAAGCCTCAGGGCAGCAGGCAGGGCAGGACGCCGTAAACGGCAGCAGTATCAAAGTCAGGGTCAGCCTTGATGCGAGTCTGAGCGGGCAGGTTGTCGGCAGTGATACCGTGTTTGTTCTTGCCCGGGCAGTGGACGGCCCCGCTATCCCACTGGCGGTCGTACGCAAACAGGTGGACGAATTGCCGCTGGTTGTCACGCTTGATGACAGTATGGCTATGATGCCCGCCATGAAGTTGTCCAGCCGCGAACAGGTTACCGTGGTGGCGAAGGTGTCCAAATCCGGTAAGCCAATTACACAAAGTGGTGACCTCATCGGTGAGATGTCACCGGTCATACCGGGAGACCCCGAACTGGTAAATGTCGTAATTTCAAAAATCGCACCCTGAGCAGCCAGCAACAATAGCTGAGCGTCGTATAAATAAACGTGGTTTTAGGCGCGCTTCTTTGATTTAATGCGGGTCCATGATTTGGTGTCATGAAACCGTAACGCTCCCGGCTTACGGTTTATTGAGTTGGCGTAGCTGATAGTCATGGCTTGTGCAGGGTGCTTACGATGTATTCCTTAGACCACCAGGTATTGAGAACCGATGTTGCAGGGATGCCGCTTGATTGGGTCGGTTACCGCGATGCGGCCCGCCTTTATCATTTGCAGCAGGTCGAATACACCTGCGGCGAGTTGCTCTATCGCATACACGGCGGCATCAATGCGAAAACCCGGCATCAAAGCATAATCGATGTCAATTCGATCATTGCCACTCGCGGTGACAGTTACGCCTCGATCAAAGCCAACAGAAACTATACCCCGCCATTGAGTAACGAATCCTTGTTCGCCAGAGACGGCTACCTGTGCTTGTACTGCGGCGGAAAGTTCGGATACGGGGATCTGTCCCGTGATCACGTTACGCCTATGAGCCATGGCGGAACGGACGATTGGAAAAATGTAGTTACGGCATGCAGGCGCTGCAACAATCACAAAGCCGGATGCACCCCGGAACAGGCAAATATGAAACTACTGGCGGTACCGTTCGTGCCGACCCACGCGGAGTATGTATTTCTCCGTGGCCGCCGTGTGCTGGCGGACCAGATGCAGTTTCTTATCGCTCACTTTCCCCGGACCAGCCCTCTGCACGAACGGATTCGAATGAAAATCCAGTAAAAGCGGCGCCCTCGCCTCGATGATTAACAAGCCGGCGCCGTTTCGTAACGTTTCAGTCGGCTTGAAAATTCCTGTAATGCTTCAATTCCCGACGCTTCCGCGGCGTGGCACCACTCCTCGAGAGCCTGCAACAGGCCGTCGAGATTGCCGGAATTCGCCCACACAGTCTGCAAACGTTGTTTCATTGCGTATGCCCTTGCCAGGCTTGGGCTGAGATCCAGCGCTCGTTTGAGTTGGGCTTTCGCGCTTTCGTTGAGTAAGCTGGACTCCCTGCGCATCAGGGTGCGGGCGCGTTTGAGCAGCACGCGATGCTTCCTGTTTTCACCCAGACGCCGCAGTTCATCAGCGTATACATTGTTCAATACCTCCCTGGCGAAGTTCGACATTACCTGAAAGCGATTGTTGATCAATGCTTTGGCCATGGTCAGGTCAAACTGGTGGGTTTCCTGCGTCAGGATCAGGGTCGGCGCCACTTTCCTGACTTTCGCCAGATTCAGGGATCGCAGCAGCCGGATATATTGCCAGCCGAGATCGAATTCCCATTTCCTGATGGAGAATTTGGCCGAGCTTGCATAGGCGTGATGATTGTTGTGCAGTTCTTCGCCTGCGATTATTAATCCCCAGGGAACCATATTTTTGCTGGCATCTTTGACTTCGAAATTACGATAGCCCCAGTAGTGCCCGATGCCGTTGATGACGCCGGCCGCCCAGAACGGTATCCACAGCATCTGGGTCACCCAGATGAGTCCGCCGGCGGTGAACCCGAATAACCCGACATCGATCAACAGCATGAGAAATATACTCACGTTGGTGATTTTGCTGTACACATGGCGTTCAACCCAGTCGTCCGGCGTGCCGCCGCCGTACTTCTCCAGGGTCTCCTTATTGGCTGCTTCGTTCCTGTACAAAAACCAGCCGCCCCAGAGTACGCGGTTGATCCCTTTTTTAATCGGACTGTGCGGGTCCTGATCGGTTTCAACGCAGGCGTGGTGCTTGCGGTGAATGGCCACCCACTCTCGGGTTTTCATATCTGTGGTCAACCACAACCAGAACCGGAAAAAGTGGCACACCGCGGGGTGTAGTTCCAGTGCCAGGTGCGTCTGGCACCGGTGCAGGTACAGCGTGACCGCGGCGATAGTAATGTGTGTCAGCAACAGTGCAGCGACGACGTAACCCCACCAGGAAAATTGCAGCAAACCATCGAACATTGACTCCTCCTCCTTCCAGCTTATATCCGGCACGATACCACGAAGGGGGCCAAGTTTGAATACATCGTAACTTCTTAAAATGACCGGGTACGGTCAGTGTGGGCCTGGTGCCGGGTTGTTATTCGAGGTGCGGGCCGGTACTATCGTCGGCATATCGCAAAATTCGATTTTTAAGGAAATTCCCATGTTTCAAGGCAGTATGGTAGCGCTGGTTACTCCCATGGGAGACGACGGTGCGGTTGACTTCGAAGCCCTGGCAAAGCTGGTGGATTTCCACGTTGACAATGGTACAGACGCCATTATATCGGTGGGCACGACGGGAGAATCCGCCACTCTCGACCCCGATGAGCACTGCGCGGTCATGGAGCAAACCATCCGGGCTGCGAATGGCCGCATCCCCGTGATCGCCGGCACCGGGGCAAATTCAACCACCGAAGCCATATACTTTACCCGCCGCGCGGAGGAATTGGGGGCGGACGCTTGTTTGCTGGTGACCCCCTATTATAACAAGCCCACCCAGGAAGGTTTGTACCAACATTTCAAGGCGATCGCCGACGCCGTTCCGATCCGACAGATCCTGTACAACGTCCCTGGACGCACGGCGTGCGATATGCTGACCCCCGTGGTAAACCGCTTGGCGGATATCGACAACATCATCGGCATCAAGGATGCGAGTGCGGACCTGAACCGGGCCACGGAACTGGTCCAGTGCTGCGCCGACCGTATGCCGGTGATCGTATCCGGCGAGGACGGCAATGCCCTGGAACACATGCGCCTCGGCGGCAGGGGCGTCATATCCGTAACCGCGAACGTGGCCCCGAAACAGATGAGCGAAATGTGCGCCGCTGCGCTGCAGGGGGATTTCACCACCGCCCGTAATATCAACGAAACACTGGATGATCTGCACCACGCTTTGTTTCTGGAATCCAATCCGATTCCGGTAAAGTGGGGGGTCGGACAATTGGGCCTGATCGGCGGCCACATTCGGTTGCCCCTGACCCCTTTGTCCGGGCAGTTTCACGGGCAGGTCAGGGCCGCTATGGTCAAGGCGGGGGTGCTATAGCCATGCAACGCAGCGACCAACTCTACGCCGGTAAAGCCAAATCGGTTTACCTGACGGCTGCCCCCGACCTGTTGATTATGCATTTTCGCAACGATACCTCCGCGTTCGACGGGGAAAAGGTCGCTCAACTGGATCGCAAGGGCATGGTCAACAATAAGTTCAACGCCTTTGTAATGCAGGAACTGGAGAAGCAGGGAATCAGGACACATTTTGAAAGACTGCTGTCGGACGACGAGTCGGTGGTCAAACGTCTGGATATGATCCCTGTGGAGTGCGTGGTCAGGAATATCGCCACCGGTTCCCTGTGCAAACGTCTTGGCGTCGAGGACGGCATCGATCTGGACCCACCGACCTTCGAGTTTTTTTTGAAAAACGATCCGCTTCACGATCCGATGATCAACGAATACCACATCCGCTCATTCGGCTGGGCCACCGATCAGGAAGTAAAGACCATGATAGATCGTACCTTCAAGGTCAACGATATCCTGAAAACCCTGTTTGCTGACAAAGACATGCTGCTGATCGACTTCAAGCTCGAATTTGGCCGCTTCAGGGGTGAACTGCTGCTGGG
>CAXMTM010000394.1:0-11619 GCA_964196385.1 Arenicellales bacterium | reverse complement strand
TTGCAAAAAGGACTGGTGCAACTCAGTGAGGAAGGCGCGACCCAGGTATTTCGCCCGCTGATCAACAACGATCTGATTCTTGGCGCCGTGGGCGTACTGCAGTTCGATGTTGTGGCGCATCGGTTGCAGCATGAATACGGCGTGGAGTGCAGTTTTGAGTCGATCCCGGTGGCCACCGCGCGCTGGGTGAGCAGTGACGATAAGGCGAAGGAGGGAGAGTTCAGGCGCAGGGCGGAAGCCCACCTGGCGCTGGATGGCGCCGGCAACCTGACCTATATCGCACCCAACCGGGTCAACCTCCAGCTCGCTCAGGAGCGCTGGCCCGATATCAAATTTCGGGCCACCCGGGAAATTTAGGTATTTTGGAAAATTTTCAATCCCTGCTTGTTAAAGGGGCGCTCAGCCGCGCTGGGGGAACACGGGGACGCTATGCCCCCAGCCCCACCGGGGCTCAGCACCTGGGCAACGCGCGCACGGCGTTAATGGCCTGGATGCAGGCCCGCCTTCAGCACGGCGTGTTGGTGATGCGTATGGAAGATCTCGACTTGCCCCGTGTACAGCCAGGCAGTGCCGATCAGATACTGCATGAACTGGAGTGGATAGGGATAGACTGGGATGAGGGTCAGTGGGCTGGCGGGGGTTGTTCCCCTTACCGTCAATCGAAGCGGGATGATTTCTATGCCGCCGCCCTGCAGCTGCTTGATAACAATGGTCTGGTGTTCAGGTGTGTGTGCTCGCGAAAAGACATCAGGATGGCGGCAAGTGCGCCTCATGGAAAGACGCCGAAATATCCGGGCACCTGTCGCCATGAGAAGCCAAACCTGCACGACCGCCCCCATGCCTGGCGCTTTCGGGCCCCGAATGAGACCATCAGCTTCGACGACGCGATAGCGGGAAGAGCCACTCAGAATGTCGGAACGGAAGTAGGAGATTTCGTGCTGAAGCGCAGCGACGGGCTCTACGCTTATCAGCTTGCCGTCGTGGTTGATGATGCGCTGATGGGGATCTCCGACGTGGTTCGGGGCATGGATCTGATCGAATCTTCACCAAGGCAGATCCTGTTATTCGAGGCCCTGGGTGTGCCGCCACCAACTTTCTGGCACGTTCCGCTGATGCGGGATGCTGATGGGCGAAGAATGAGCAAACGATTCTGCTCCACAACCATCGAGGATTTTCGCACCGGGGGCGGGGATGCCCGGCAACTGGTGGGTGAACTGGCGGCGTCGCTGGGCCTGGTCGAGCCTGGCGCGAGCCTTACTCCCCGTGACCTTCTGTCCATGTATGACATCGATACTTTCAGGCTACATATGCAGCAAGTGTGTGCGCAGGAGAATGTGGGCCAGGGGCTGGTTATATGAGTCGTTCGCTGCTGTAAAACGCGATCAGCGAGCGGAACAGGTGGTCGATGTCCTCCGTCCCGCAGGTTTCCCGTACCGAGTGCATGCCGAACTGCGGGATGCCCACGTCCAGGGTCTGCACGCCTAACTCGCCGGCGGTCAGGGGGCCTATGGTGGTGCCGCAGGCGAGATCCGTTCTGCTCACAAAGACCTGTACAGGGATATCGTTGTGCTGGCACAGCTTGCGATAGAACGCACTGGTCACGGCGTTTGTAGCATAACGCTGGTTGCTGTTGATCTTGATGACGGGGCCGCTGTTCAATAACGGGCCGTGATTCTGATCATGCCGGTCGGCATGGTTTGGATGTATGCCGTGTGCGTTGTCCGCGGATATCAACATGGATCGGTCCATTGCCCGCTGGAAATTCTCCGGCGACCCGCACCATCGCTCCAGTACGGAACGCAGGAATGGGCCTTGTGCGCCGATTGCGGACTGGCTGCCCACCTCTTCGTGGTCGTTACACACCAGCACAGAGGGAAAGGGGCTGGCACGGTCGAGCAACGACTGCAGGCCGATATAGCAGCTTAGTAAATTGTCGAGCCTCGCACTGGCGACGAAATCGTGGTTCAGACCGATGACCCGGGGCGGCTGGGAATCATACAAGCACAGATCGAAATCCAGTACGACTCCGGGATCGGCATCCGGTTCGCTGGTTTTGATGTGCCCAAGGAGCATGCTGCGCAAGTCGGGCTTTTCATCTTTGTCGTGGCGAAACAGGATCGCCGGCAGGTGTTTCTGGGGATTTACGCTACGGTTTTTGTTCGCGTCCCGGTCGAGGTGAATAGCCAGGTTTGGAATAACTGCGATGGGTTCGCGGTAATCCAGCAATGTATCGTGAATTTGGTCTGACCGGTCCAGGTAAGTCACTCGTCCGGCCAGGGACAGATCGCGGTCGAACCAGGGATTCAGCAAGGCGCCGCCATACACTTCAACACCCAGTTGAAAGTACCCGTTGTTAAGTATCTCCGGCTGCGGTTTTATTTTCAGGCACGGGCTGTCGGTGTGGGCGCCCACCATGCGGATGCCCATTTCAGACGGGTCATATCCAGCGGGCGAAAAGGCAATAATGGAGGAGCCGCCACGAATGACGTAATAGCGGGTATTTTTATCCAGTTGCCACCGATCACCTTCCGATAGCTGCCGAAATCCTGCTTTGTCCAGTTCGTTCGCCATGTTCTTTACGACGTGAAACGGCGTTGGGGACGCGCCCAGAAATTCCAGCAATGATGTGATCAGTTTGGTGTTTTTCAATACCGGGGCCCCGCATCCATCATTGTCGACCGCGTATTGTATCAGGACCCCCGGGGCCAGCCCCCATTTCTCACGGGGTGGCGAGATGATCGCGCAGAGATTTGGATTCACAAGGCACTACTTCAGTCGTAATGTGTATTTCCAACTGAAGGAAATGCCTTGTGAATTCAAAGATACTTGTTTATTCAAAAATTCAGGGAGGGCTCGTCAATCCGGTAAGAAATGGGGGCAAGCATGCCGGGGGCGCCGGTTTATGACCTGTAACCTGATAAAATAGTGGGTAGTATGAAAAAATCCAGATTACCTGCCACCTCGTCACGCAAGGAAATTGACAGTTTCCTGGACAAGGTCAGCAAGACGCCGGTGGTAAAACAACGCAATGATCGCGGCCGCCTGATTTTTGCCATGGACGCCACGGCGAGCCGCCAGCCCGCATGGGATCGAGCCTGCAAAATTCAGGGCGACATGTTCCTGGAGACCGATAAACTGGGTGGTCTGGAAGTTCAGCTGTGTTTTTATCGTGGCTACGGCGAATTCAACTTCAGCCCCTGGTATTCGAACGGGGCAGACCTGCTGAAGCGGATGAATTCGGTATTCTGTTTGGGTGGATTAACGCAGATTTTCAAGGTGCTGAAGCATGCGCTCAGGGAAACGAAGAAAAAGAAGGTTCACGCCCTGGTGTTCGTCGGCGATTGTATGGAAGAAAACGTCGATGCTTTATGTAATCTGGCCGGCCAACTGGGTGTATTGGCCGTACCGGTATTCCTGTTTCACGAGGGCGGCGACCGGGCCGCATCCGCGGCTTTCACTCAGATCGCCCGCTTGAGCGGTGGCGCTTGTTGTCCGTTCGACGCCAACAGCGCTTCTCAACTCAAGGAGTTGTTGAGTGCCGTGGCAATCTATGCCGCCGGTGGTCACGCGGCGCTGGAACACTACCGTAAAAATAATCCTGGCCCGGTTGCTCTGCTGGCCCGGCAATTGAACAAAGAGAGTTAACGTGTGGGCCGCCTGATCCTTCTGTTCATCGTCGTCGTCGCGGCGGTGGTGTTTGTAAACTGGCTCCTGAAAGAGGATCCCAAAATAGTCGCTCGCTTCCTGCGTCGGGGCGCGCTCTGGGCGGCTGTTATAGTGATTGTTTTACTGGTGGCGTTCGGCAGGCTGAACTGGATATTCGCTGCGGTGGCCGCCGCACTGCCGTTTTTGGGCCGTCTGCTGTCAGCACTTCGTTACGTCCCCATACTGAGCCAGTTATACAGCCACTACCAGAATGCTCAGGCTGCCAAACCCAAGGCTGCCGGTGGTGGCCGGACGTCACGCGTGCAATCCCGCTTCCTGCTCATGATACTGGATCACGACAGTGGAAACATGGACGGGGAGGTTCTTGCCGGAGAGTTCGAGGGAAAGAAATTGTCAGAACTGGACCTGACCCAGATGAGACATCTGCTGGGTTTGTATCGCCGGATGGACGAGGAGTCCTGCGCTTTACTGGAGGCGTATCTGGACCGGGTCCATGGCGACCAATGGCGGCAGCCGGGTGACGAGCAAGGTGCCGGAACGGTCAGCGCCGGCCCAATGAACGAACAGGAGGCACGGGAAATACTCGGCGTCTCCGAGCAGGCATCGGCGGAGGAGATCACCGGCGCCCATAGAAGACTCATGCAAAAAATCCATCCGGATCGAGGCGGTTCGACCTATCTGGCCGCAAAAATCAACCAGGCGAAGGACACCTTGCTGAAGGAGTAGCCTGGGGAACTTCTGGATATTCGCCGAAATATTCTACGGCACAGACTCCTGGTCATGATCAGCAGATCTTTCTGCTTCGAGGTATTCCCGTGGCCATTCTTCCGTGTCTGGTTGCCATCGAAAGGCAGCTAAATCAACGCGGCCGGCGACAAACACAACTCCCTCAGCCTCCAACAGTTCCCGCTGGCGCCGGTAGCTGGTAGTGTCGTTCGGGAACGATATTCTGCCTTGTGCGTTGATCACTCTGTGCCACGGCATATCGATTCCGTCCGGCGTGCTGTGCAGCGCGTATCCCACCAGCCTTGCACGGCGTCCCAATCCGGCGATACGGGCAATCTGCCCGTAATTGGCCACTTTCCCGTACGGGATCTGTGCAATGACCTTCCAGATGCGTTGGTATGTGTCGGACGGCATGGGGATATAGAATTTTTCGGGTTAGCGCTTCAATACGCATTTCTCGTACAGGTTTTTCAGGCGACCGTTGCTGTCGTATTTTTCTTTTAATGTTTGATATGCGTTCTGGTTATATATCTGCCAGAATTTATCTTCCGGGTAATAGGTATCCGAGTAAAGGGATTTTATTCCGCCCAGCGCGTCTACTTTATCTTCCACTTTCCTGTTGAAGTAGCCATCGGGCCTGGCCTGCTTGCTTCTGACCACATCCCAAAAACCAAAATTAACGTAGATTTGATCACGGTCCATGGGGTACAAAGGGCAGAGGTTCTCCTTTCGGTAAGGCACGATGGGGCAGATCCAAACGGGGCGGATTCCGATTTCCGGGTCGAAGAATTCGTAGAACTCGTGGGCGCCATCGATAGGTATATCCACGTCCTGAATAACCGATTCCGTGTGCACCCCCCGCATCCGGTTATAGTATCCGGTGAAGCCCCATTTCGCATTCCAGCGCATGATCCGGGTATAGAAAACTGAGTTGAGGCGTTTGCGACCGAACAGTGGCCGCAACATAGCGTTCTGGGCACCTACATTTTTCGAACACCAGAACCAGTCCGTATCCCATCGCCAAATATAGTCACGGGTCGTCAGATAATCGACTTCCCTCTCCCTGATCGATTTGTAATACACGCGCTCGTAAGTGTAATCACTCTGGTAGGGCGCCTCATCGGTGAATGTCCCCGTGCTGATGAAATACTGGCCAGGTTCAAACATGACACCATCAACAAAATCCACACCTGCAGAGCACAATTCCCGGATGTGTTCGAAGTAGGGCCTGGTTTCGGTATGTCGAATATGCTCCAGCCTGACGAAGGGTTTTACCGGGATGATGTCCGCCTTGAGTTTGAGCACATAGCCCAATGTACCGTATGAGTCGGGCATGCCGAAAAACAGATCGCTGTGCTCGTTGTCTGGCGCGCAAGTCACCACGTCACCGTTCCCGGTCAGTACTTCCATTTCCGATACGGTTTCATGGACCAGGCCGAATTTGAAAGAAGAGGACTCTATACCGACCCCGGAAATTGCACCGCCAATGGTTATGGATTTCAGTTGGGGCACAACACACGGCATGCAGTCCTGAGCCAGAGTGGCCTTTGCAAGGTCTGCGTATGGCGTCATCCCTTCTACCTCTACGCAATTTTCAGTTGTATCGATATCCACCACGTGCTTGAACGAACGAACGTCCAATAAAGGTTGTGCCGTTCTGGCACGATCCCGGAACAGGTTTGACGTGTCTTTTCCGAGGCGGACCTGATTTTCCGTGTTGCGGACCTGAGAGGCGAGGGCATCCCGTCTTTGTTCGTAGCTCAGCATTTTTGGCATATACTAGTACCTAGGTCAGGTCGGGATTTTAACCCGCCTGATGGGCCCGAAGCATGCCTGCCGGCGGTATCGCGGTGGAAGTTCAAAATTATGCAATGTTTGTGGCATCGTGCTGGTCTATTCCAGGGTCATCCCTGCAAATCGATCGATTGCAGGGTCATCACCGGGCAAAAACTGGCGAGATCCACGGAATCTGTTCTATATTTAGGGGTACCCGCCGTACCGGGAACCGGTCCGAGAACAGAGATCCTCCTGCGGAAAAGACCTTTTGGCCCATTTACTCGCTCATTTTCACTGAATATAAACAACAATATGAATCACTATTCTCCTCAAATGATCGAAAAAATGGACTCAAAAAGACTTCCCCTCGCTACGGCTTCTGTTCTCGGACAGGCTCCTGGCCGGGATTATAGAGGAGCGTTCGTGTACCGTTTCAAATCATACTTAGTCGTATGTGTAGCTTTGCTGGCTGTTGCTGCAGGCACGCAGGCCAAGGTAATCCCCACCGATCCGATGGAGTTGACTGCGTCCCCTGACCATCTCAGGGCGACCGAGTTAATTGTCCAGTTTCTCCGTCGTTATCATTATCGAAACCGAACGTTGGACGACGAGCACTCCGAAGGCATACTGGTGCAGTATCTGGAAGCACTGGACCCCAATCGCAGTTACTTTTTGACGTCGGATATCGAAGAATTTCAGAAATACAGGCATCAACTGGACGATGCGCTGCGGGATGCAGAACTCAACCCGGCTTTCGTCATATTCAAGCGTTTACGCCAGCGCCTGGAGCAGCGCGTAGAGTTTGCGATCGGCCGGCTGAAAGATGGATTCGATTTCGGTATTTCCGAGGATTTCGTACCGGACCGCAGCGAAGTGGCCTGGGCGAAAAATGAATCCGAACTCGACGAGATCTGGCGTAAACGTGTCAAGGACGACGCACTCAATCTTACGCTGGCCGGCAGGAGTGCCGATGAAGTTGTTGAGGTGCTGCAGAACCGTTATCAGCGCCTGGCGGATCGTATCGGGCAGTTCACCAACGATGATGTCTACCAGATGTTCATCAATGCATATACCGCCACTATCGAACCGCACACTTCGTATTTTTCAAAGCGCGCATCCGACAACTTCAAGATTCGAATGAGTTTGTCTCTGGAGGGGATCGGCGCGGCATTGCAGACGGAAAATGAGTATACCGTTGTGCGCAGGGTAATCCCGGGCGGGCCGGCGGATCTGAACGGACAACTGGCTACTGATGATCGCATCACGGGTGTAGCCCAGGGCGAAGAATCCGTGGTGGATGTAGTGGGCTGGCGTTTGGGCAACGTGGTGGAACTGATCCGTGGGCCGAAGGGCACCGTCGTTAAGCTTGAAGTTTTACCCAAGGGCAACCCACTCGACGGCGCCAGTAAAATCATTACCCTGGTGCGCAACAAGATCAGACTCGAAGAGCAGGCTGCGCAAAGCGAATTGCTGGAAGCGAAAACGGACTACGGCGTATTCAATATAGCGGTGATCGATGTACCGACATTCTATACCGATTTCGAAGGACGGGAGAGAGGAATTAAGGATTTCAGAAGCACCACCCGGGACGTGCGGAAGATCCTCGCAAACCTGGCTGGCGAGGCCATCGACGGCATAATTATCGACCTGCGTGGCAATGGAGGGGGGTCCTTGGCGGAAGCAACGGAACTGACGGGATTGTTCATCAATTCCGGACCAGTTGTACAAGTTCGGGATTCGTCAGGTCGGATCAATATCAACGAAGACCCCGACCCGGAAATTTCTTACACGGGGCCACTAGCCGTCATGGTAGACCGCAACAGCGCTTCTGCATCAGAAATCTTTGCCGGCGCCATGCAGGATTACAATCGCGCGGTGATCATCGGGGAGCCTACATTTGGGAAGGGCACAGTCCAGCGCCTGGTTGATTTGAACCGGTTTGCCAAATTCGATGGAGAAAATCTGGGACAGCTCAAATTTACCATTGCACAATTCTTCCGGATAAACGGGGACAGCACGCAACACCGCGGTGTGGTCCCCGATATCATATTCCCCACCGCAATCGATTCCCAGGATCAGGGGGAACGCTCGCTGGAACATGCGCTGCCATGGGCCTCAGTGAGGCCCGCCAGCTATACTATCGGGGGCGTCAGCGAAAAGATCCTGGATACCGCGCAAAGAAAACATGAATCCAGAATAAAATACCATCCCGGTTTTAGTTACCTGCTCGGAGAAGGGGAAGCACTGAGGGATGCCCGGGCGCGGGAGGTGATCAGCTTGCTGGAGTCGGAGCGAAAGGAACTGAGAGACCATCGCGTGAACGGCTCCCTGGAACGCCTGAATCTTTATCGAAAATCCCAGGGGTTGAGGGAACTGAAAGATTTCGATGACCAGGAAGACGATGTGGACCGCAGCCCCACGGACAATACGGACGCAGACAATATTCTGCGCGGCGAGGCGTCCCGAATATTGGCGGACATCGTCGCCCTGAGCCGGGACGAGCGTCTTATTACACAGGCCGAAGAAGTTATGAAGTAGCGGTTCCGGCACGAAGTCATGGCGGAGTTCATGCCGGCTAAATTTGGGAGCCTCCTATAAATCGCGGCGAGTACAGGAGGCGCGCCCCCACGCCGATTTTTCTCTGTGTTAATCAGACCAACAGCGTAATCAGTGGTCCTTACTATATGTATTGTGAACTGAATCTGTCGCTGGGTTCCCTGCCCAGGGCAAGTTGCACACTCGATAACAGACGTTCGGCAACTGATTTTTTGGCGGAGTAGGTAATTTCATACAAGCGCAATTTCTTGCTTGCTTCGAGTAAATAGTCGTCGCTCGTCGATATCTCGTCGATCAGCCCCAGTTCCAGCGCGCGAGTTCCATACCAGTGTTCCCCCGTCGCAATTTGTGCCATATCGAGATTTGGCCGATGCAGGGCGACAAAATCCTTGAACAGTGTATGCGTTTCCTCGATTTGCTCGCGCAGTTTCTCCCGGTCTTTTTCCGTGTTCTCACCGAACATGGTCACACTGCGCTTGTATTCACCAGCCGTTTCCTGCTCGAATCTGATACCTTGCCGGGTCAACAACTCGTGGAAGTTCGGTAGCTGCGCCAGTACGCCGATCGATCCTAGGACCGCAAACGGTGCGGCGATAATTTTTTGCGCGACACATGCCATCATGTAGCCGCCGCTGGCGGCGACTTTGTCCACTGCAACGGTAATGGGTATGCCTGATTTTCTCAACCGCAGCAGTTGCGACGCACCCAGACCATGTTCATGTACGATGCCTCCGGTGTTCTCGAGTTTTACCAGAACCTCGTCAGTTTTATTGGCCAGGGTCAATATCGCGGTAATTTCCTCCCTCAAAGAGGCCACATTGGTTGCCCGGATATCGCCGTGAAAATTAACCACGAATATCCTTTTTTCGTTTGCGTCCTCGGGGTGCTTCTTGCGCTCCTTCTTTTCCGCTTTTCTTTCTCTGGCCAGGCGTTTTTTTTCTTTCTTCGCCAAAACATGATCCTGAAGGGTGGAAGCCATGGCATCGTATTTGTCGTTGAGACACACTACTTCCAGTTTTTCGGGTGTTTTTGATTTTTTCGACAACACGATGCTCATCCCGATTACAACCAGAAAACCTGTAACAACGGTTGCGGTTTTCACAAGGAACAGCCCGTAATTCGTTAAAAATTCAGTCATCTCGTATCCTGTTGCGGTTTATCGTGGTTTTTAAAAACTCTAACACCTCATTGAGATCTGCCGCCTCGAAATCAGCCTTTTCAGAATGCCGCCAGGTTTCTCCTCGCCGGTTCAGCCATACTGTGCGCAATCCGGCATTGGCTGCGCCCAGAACGTCGTGTTCCGGACTGTCCCCGATGTGCAGCACCTCCCGGGGGTCGCATTGCAGAGCCCGGCATGCAGCGAGGAAAATATCCTGATGGGGTTTCGCAACACCATGATCCTTAGCGGAAATAGTGACCCTGAAATGGTGGTTTAAACCGATCTGTTCAAGGTCCGCATTGCCATTGGTTAGGCTGGCAAGAGGATAGGCTTGTGCCAGTGTATCCAACACCGGGAGCGCATCCGGGTACAACTCCACATTGTTTCGCATGACCATGAACCGCTCAAATGCACGGTTTACCCAGCTTTCATCGTAACCGGTGGTGGACAGTACCTTTTTAAACGCAAGCCGCCTTAATTCGCCCAGATCGTGAGAAAGCTCCGGGAATTCGTCCACCGCTTCCATTCGCGCCTGCTGCATGTCAGTGAGGCTGTAGCGTTCCGTTGACTTTGGGCAATGAACGGACAGCCACTGGTAAATATTCTTCTCCGCCTCAGCGATAACAACGCCTATGTCCCACAAGGTATCGTCAAGATCAAAAGTAATGGCTTGTATGGATAACATGGTGCAAGTCTAAGCTAGCGGGCCCCTGATAGAAAATGAGGTCAGACCTTGCATTTTGCACAGGTTGCCACAGCGTGCTTCTACTCCTTGCAAAATGCAAGGTCTGGCCCCATCGGACATCGGATTTTCAGCTTACTTTGAAGCTATATCCTCCAGTTTTTTTGCTCTGATGATGTTCCCGTTCAGGCCCGCTTCCTTGACGTTTCCGCCATAAGCCACGGTTAACAGTTGGCTGTAGTAGATAACCGGCATATCGAACCTGGTCGAGTATTTTTTGTTGATATGCTCCTGATAGATCTCGACGTTCATCTGGCAGACCGGACACGGTGTTACGATCATGTCGGCTCCCTGGTCGTATGCCGATTCCACGATGTCCTTGATCTGCTTCAGGCTCTTCTCGGTTTCGGAAAATGCCAGCGCGCCGCCGCAGCAGGTCACTTTCTTTTCATAGTTCGTAATGGCTTCTCCGCCGACCGTTTCCACCATCTTGTCAAGATACATCGGATTTTCGTAAGATTCTCCGTCGATTCCAAATGGCCGGTTGGTTTGACAGCCCACGTAACCGGCAAACTTGATGTTGTCCAGAGGTTTGACCACCGGTGCTTTGAGTTCCTCATAGCCGACATCTTCGATCAGTGCTTCCACCATATGACGGATTGGAGTCTCGTTTTTCAGCTCCACGTCCAGGCCGGCTTCCCTGAGTACTTCCTTTGTGTCCGCCAGCAATTGATCGGATGCACTCAGTCTTTCGGACGATTCCTTGGTCCCCAGCCAGCACGCGGCGCAACTGGCCACAATGTCCTGGCCCTGATTGTGTTTTTCCGACAGTGCGATGTTTCGCGCATTCAGGACGTGGCGTGGTAATTCACCGCCTTCTGCAAAACCAATAGATGCGCCGCAGCAGTTCCAGTCCGGTATTTCATTCAACTCGACGTCAAGTTTTTTACACATCGATGCCACCGAAACCATGTAGTTCGAAGCCGATGCCCTGCGTTCTGAGCTGCAGCCGGGATAAAACGAATATTCATACTTTGCCATTTATTCCCTCCTA
>CAXMTM010000393.1:0-3070 GCA_964196385.1 Arenicellales bacterium | reverse complement strand
AACCTGCTGCACAGTGATATTTTGCTCGTACCCCATCAGGGCAGCAGGACGTCATCCTCGGAGCGATTCGTCGATCTCGTAGCACCGTCGATCGCCATAGTGTCGGCCGGATATCTGAATCAATACGGCCATCCGGCGGATACCGTAGTGCAACGCTATCGTGACAGGAAAATTCCTGTATTCAACACGGCCCGGGACGGGGCGGTCAGCGCGCGTGTTTTGGGTGACGAAATCTCTGTGGAGACTTACCGCAAGAGCCATCAGCGGTACTGGTTTGCAGATACGCGCTAGCGCGATATAGCGGATTAGTCTTTGAAGTCTGCTAAAATCACGGCTAACGTCATTTGCTGAGGGAGGGATTGTTTGTTCGAACTGTTCAAGTCCGGTGGATTGCTCATGTGGCCTATACTGGCGTGCTCAATGGTCGCCACCGCCATCATCTGTGAAAGGCTGTGGACCCTGAATCGGCGCGCCGTAACCCCTCGCCATCTGATGGAGCATATACGGGTCATGCTGGAAAGAAGGGAGATCGATCCGGCCAAGGTGCAGGCCATCCGGGACAGTTCTCCACTCGGGCGCATCCTGGCGGCCGGACTGGTCAACAGTCATCACGGCAGGGAAGTCATGAAGGACGCCATCGAAGAATCCGGGCGTCATGTGGTACACGAACTGGAAAGATACCTGAACTCCCTGGGGACGATCGCGGCGATCACACCGCTGCTGGGATTGCTGGGCACCGTAATCGGCATGATCAAGGTCTTTGCAGCCATAACCGCCTTCGGGGTAGGGGATCCAACCGTTCTGGCCGGGGGCATCTCGGAGGCGTTGATTACCACGGCGGCGGGACTGTCTATTGGCATCCCGGCATTGATGTTTTACCGGTATTTCAAAGGGCGAGTGTACGCGCTGACCGTGGACATGGAACAGGAGGCCATACGCCTGGTTGAAGTGTTGCACGGGGAGCGGGAGCAGACTGCACCGGTGCGTAGCACCCTGCATCGCGTGTCATGAAATTCTCGGATAAAAAAGAGGAGGACACCCTCATCAATCTGACGCCACTCATCGATGTGGTGTTCCTGTTGCTTATATTTTTCATGGTGTCTACCACTTTCTCGAAGGAATCCCAGCTGCGGATTCAACTGCCTGAATCATCGGATGAACCGATCGAGCAACAGGAAGTGAAATTCCTCGAAATAGAAATCAGCGCCGACGGAGCCTATGCGGTGAAGGGGCCCGACGAAGAAGCCGCCAAAGAATTATTGAATTCCAGCAGAGACACCCTGAGGCGCGCCCTGGTCAGGGTTACGCCGGAAAATGCCGACGTTGTTACAATAATCCGAGCCGATCGTAGAACGCCCCATGAATCGGTGATCCGGGTTATGGATGTTTCACGCAAACTGGGGCTCACCGATATTACCTTCGCGACTCAGTCCACCCCGGAAGATAGCGATACTCAGTGATGGCCACAGCTGCCGATAAAGGTAGCCTGCAACTTTACCGCCGGCTTTTGGGCCACATCCTGCCCTATAGGGGAATTTTTTCCGGGGCCGTAATAGCCATGGCTGTTGGCGCGGCGATGGATGCGTCTTTCGCGGCATTGCTGAAAGAAATCACCGACCGCGGCCTGGTAAATCCCGATATGGAATTTATCAGTCTCATCCCATGGTTGATCGGCGGTGTTATTGTGATCCGGGCGGTTTCAGGATTCGTTGGTAGTTACTGCATGACCTGGGTCGGAAGACAGGTGGTGTTCGATCTCAGGCAACTGGTGTTCGACAAGCTGGTCATATTGCCGGCCAGTTTCTATGATGGCAACTCTTCTGCTTCGCTGGCCGCCAAGCTGATTTACGACGTGGAGCGAACCGCCACTGCGACCACCGATGCCCTGACCTTGATGACCAAGGATGCGTTCACTGCCGTCGCACTGTTGACCTGGATGACCTGGTTGGACTGGAAGCTGACCCTCGTATTCCTGGTGTTTACGCCGATGATTACCTACGTTGTTCAGGTGGCGGCGAAGCGGTTTCGGAAAACCAGCGAGCGTATACAGGATTCGATCGGCGATATCAGCCATGTTGCGAAGGAAGCGATCATAGGGGAGAGAGTGGTCAAGACTTACGGCGGCCAGGATGTCGAACGCAATAATTTTATGCGCACCAATCAGCGCAACCGGCGCCAGGAAATGAAAAAAGCCGTGGTGTCCGCCGCTATGGCGCCCACCATTACCTTGATGGTTGGCTTGCCCATCGCCATCATCATTTCACTGGCAGTCGGCCGGACCGGTGCCGAAGCACTTACCGCGGGTACTTTTACCAGTTATCTGGCCACCATTTTACTGTTGATGTCGCCATTGAAGCGCCTGGCCAAGGTTAACGAGAAGATTCAGATGGGTGTGGCCGCGGCAAACAGTGTGTTTGCGCTGGCGGATGAGACTGCTGAGGCGGATACCGGCTCACGGGTTCTCGATAACCCCAGGGGAAAGGTCGTTTACGAAGACGTCAGTTTTCAGTACGCGCGATCCGATATGCCGGTGCTCAGGGACCTGTCGTTCTCCCTGGACCCGGGTCAGACGGTAGCCCTGGTAGGCGCGTCCGGCAGCGGAAAATCGACTGTTACCGCGTTGCTGCTGGGGTTCTATCACCCCACCGATGGGCGTATCACCATCGACGGCATCGATGTCCGGGAGATACAACTCAGGTCGCTGCGGGCGAATATGGCCATCGTTTCCCAGGACATCGTTTTGTTCGATGAAACCATACGCAACAACATTGTCTATGGGTGCCCCGGCGAAATATCGGATGACCGCATCCGCTCAGCGGTCAAAGCGGCCCACGTCGCAGAGTTTACGGACCGGTTCCCGGACGGGCTCGATACCTGGGTAGGAGAGCGGGGAATGCGTCTTTCCGGCGGTCAGCGGCAGCGCATAGCTATCGCACGGGCGCTGTTCAAGAACGCACCCATTCTGATCTTTGATGAGGCCACGTCATCCCTGGATGCCGTGTCCGAGCGCCTGGTCAAGGATGCAACGGAGCAACTGTTGCGGGATCGAACGACGCTGGTCATTGCCCAC
>CAXMTM010000392.1:0-1819 GCA_964196385.1 Arenicellales bacterium | reverse complement strand
GCAGTTGCTCATGGAATTTTTCATTGCAGTACACGGTCACCTCCGCGTCCAGTGCAGAACCGATCCGGCCCGCCGTCCTTACCGCCTCGAGTCGTCGACTCACTTCCTGGCGAACAGCACGAATGTCGTTCCAGAATTCTTGATCCAGCCCACCCCTTATTACCGGGAAAACCGGCCAGCCATCGTACCAGGTCGTCAGGAACACTGACTCCCCCTCGTGATCCGGGGTTTGTTGCCAGATCTCCTCTGCGGTGAACGACAGTATCGGCGCCAGCCATCGCACCAGTGCGTGAAGGATATGGAACATTGCGGTCTGCGCCGAACGCCGGCCATCACTATTTTTCGGCATAGTGTACAAGCGGTCCTTCAGTACATCCAGGTAGAATCCCCCCATGTCGACCACGCAGAACTGGTGCAGCTTCTGATAGATCGAGTGAAAGTTGTACCCGTGGTAGTCCGCTTCGATATCTGTCTGCAGGCGTGTCGCCTGTTCCACCGCCCAGCGGTCAAGTGCCAGCAGACGGTTGCCGGGCAGGCACTGCGGCCGGTCAAAGCCGGCGAGGTTGCCCAACAGATAACGCGCGGTGTTACGGATGCGGCGGTAGGAATCCGCCATACGCTTTAAAATTTCATCCGAGATATTCATCTCGCCGCGGTAATCCGTTGCGGCGACCCAGAGTCTCAATACGTCGGCACCCAGAGTCTTGATGACCTCCTGCGGAGCGACGACATTGCCCTTCGACTTTGACATCTTCTTTCCTTCGGCGTCGACGGTGAAGCCGTGGGTCAATACGCCGTCATAGGGGGCGCGTCCGGTGATGGCCACGCCAGTCACGAGGCTGGACTGGAACCAGCCGCGGTGCTGATCCGAACCCTCAAGGTACAGATCCGCGGGCCGCCGCAATTCCGGTCTGTGCATCAGCACCGCATCGTGAGTGACACCCGAATCGAACCACACATCCAGGATATCCGTCACCTTCTGGTAGTCTGCCACGGCATCGCCCAGCAATTCCCTGTCATCCAAATCGAACCAGGCATCGATGCCGTCCTTTTCAACCCGGACAGCCACCTGCTCCATCAACTCCTGGGTATCGGGGTGGGGTTCGTGGGTTTCGGGATCGATATACACGGCAATGGGGACGCCCCAGGTGCGTTGCCTGGAGATGCACCAGTCCGGCCGGCTGTCCACCATGCCCTCGATCCGGGCCTGCCCCCAGCTGGGATGAAAGCGGGTCTGCCCGATCGCGGACAGCACCTTGTTGCGCAGGTCGTGCCGGCTCATACTGATAAACCATTGCGCCGTCGCCCTGAATATGATCGGGCTCTTGTGACGCCAGCAATGCGGGTAGCTGTGTTCGAACGGTTCCGCGTGGACCAGCATGCCGCGCTCACGCAGCACCTCGGTAATATGCTCGTTGGCGGTGAATACATATTCACCGGCAAACAGTTCTGTTGATGGCAGAAACACACCATTCGGGCCCACGGGATTGTCAATGGGCAGATCGTTTTGCCTGCCCATAATAAAATCTTCCTGACCGTGCCCTGGCGCCGTGTGGACCGCACCGGTGCCGGCCTCGGTGGTAACATGTTCGCCCTGGATGACCGGTACGATCCGATCGTAAAACGGGTGCCTGAGCTGCTCGCCTTCCAGGGCAGCTCCGCTAACCCTGGCCAGGACACGAAAATCGCCGATGCCGTATCGTGCCATCGACTCGTTCAGCAGTTCGTCCACCAGCACGAATCGCTCAGCGCCGCCAGCGGACTCCAGCTGAACCAGCACGTAGGTGAATTCAGAGTGCAGCGCCACCGCCTGGTTGGC
>CAXMTM010000391.1:0-3937 GCA_964196385.1 Arenicellales bacterium | reverse complement strand
CCGGGCTTTTTTTGGGGAAAGCATGTTCAGCACCAAAACAGATGCATCCAAGGTTGCCCTCGCCCGACTGGTTGAAGTCCTCAGGCAATGGGGTTATACATTTGTGGACTGCCAACTGCCCTCTCCCCATATACTAAGCCTGGGCGCAGTTGAGGTCCCCAGATCCCGTTTTTTGAATGAACTCGCCCGCGCCATGGATGCGACGGATCAGACCGGCGACTGGAGCCGCAGCGGTGGCTAGCCCCCATTTCTCACTGGGTGGCGAGATGAGCGTGTTGAGAGCTGCCCGGAAGCATTAATACCGATGGACATGCGCACTGAAAACATCCGGGTGTACCTGTCTACATCCCACCCCTGCCCATACCTGGCGGAGCAAACCGCCACCAGCCTGATCATAGATCCGGACCTGGAAACCGATCACCTTCGGCTGACTCAGTTGACCTTGAACGGTTTCAGGCGCAGTGGCGAGCTCATATACAGGCCGCACTGTCCCAATTGCCGCGCCTGTGTATCGGTGCGCATACCGGTAGACGAATTCCAGCCCAACCGTACCCAGCGGCGCATCATAAGCCGGAATCGGGATGTCGACGTCACAGCGATGTTTCCGACGTTCAAAGAAGAGCATTTTGAACTGTACCTGCGCTATCAACAGGCGCGACACCCGGGTAGTGACATGTGCGACCGGAATCCCGACAAATATCACCAATTCCTCATCGCCAACGGGTGCAACACGCTGTTTTTCGAGTTCAGGCTGGATGGGTTTTTGCTCGCGGTGTCTGTTGTCGACCAACTGACCGACGGCTTGTCCGCGGTGTACACCTTCTTCGAGCCCGACCAGCACAAACGCAGCCTCGGGACCTTTGCCATCTTGTGGGAAACCCTTGAAGCAAGACGGCGCGATATGGACTGGTTGTATCTGGGATACTGGATAGAATATTGTGAGAAAATGTCCTATAAAACCAACTTTCGGCCCATCCAGGGATTTCAAAACGGATCATGGCACCACCTGCCGTAATTTTTAGAGGCACCCTTTACGCGGCGCCGCGCATCGGGCATGATAGCGCGCCTCTTGCAGCGGTCGCAATCGATCAGCGAACGCGCAAACCCGTTCAAATCAAAGATATTTAATCAAATTTTGCCGAAAGAAGATCATATAGAAATGGAGGGTACCGTTATCGAAACGCTGCCCAATACACAATTCAGGGTGGAACTGGAAAACGGCCACGTGGTCATCGCGCATATTTCGGGCAAAATGCGCAAGAACTACATCAGGATCCTGCGCGGAGACAAGGTATCCGTGCAGCTGACGCCCTACGACCTCACCAAGGGACGCATTACCTACCGCAACCGCTGAGTTGGCATGTCCGTGTCATACGCCCGTTATGGTTTCTGTTTGCTGTTGGGCATCGGCGCGGCTGCAGTTGCCGGTGAAGCGAACGTGACCAATGTTGCCATCGAATGTGATGCCAGCCGCACCTGCACGTTCAATGTGACGGTGCGCCACGCGGATGCCGGATGGGAACACTATGCCGGCCACTGGCGGGTGTTGAGCCCGGACGGAAATGAACTGGGTCGCCGTATCCTGCACCACCCGCACGTCACTGAACAACCCTTTAGCCGATCCCTGAGCGGCGTTCATATTCCAGCGGAAATCAGGGAAGTCACCGTCGAAGCTCACGACAGCGTGCACCAGTACGGGGGCGCTAAAGTGACCGCTGGGGTCGCTATTCCCGGGCAGTCTCCGCCCGGGGAATAAATTCCGGAAAATCCTGTCTAACCTGCACCAACCATAAAAGAGAGCGCCTTAAAATGGGCAAACTGGCGGGGAATAGCGAATTCAGGGAGCGGCTGGCGGAGGCACGGCCGCGACTATACCGCACCGCTTTGGCGTGGACGCGCAACAGGAGCATGGCCGAGGACCTGGTGCAGGAGACGTCGACCAAGGCACTGGAGAAAGCGAAGCAACTCCGTGAAATCGGAGCTATGAATGCCTGGTTGTTTCGTATAATGATCAACAACTGGCGTGATCACCTGCGTCAAAACCCGGCCACTGAGGACATCGACAACCATGAGATGTGCACATACCACACGCCCGAGTCGAATAACTCCCGTCTGGAGACGATCCAGGTGGTGAGAAGTGCGGTCATGCAATTGCCTGATGCTTTCAAGCAGACATTGATGCTGGTCGACCTCGAGGGATTTTCGTACATTGAAACCGCCAGAATTCTCAACATCCCGGTGGGCACCGTAATGAGCCGGCTGTCACGGGCCCGATCCCGGTTACGCGATCAACTTGCGCAAAAAATGAATCCGTCAACAAACTCGCGACAACCGCTACGGAGGATAAAGTGAATACTCCAAGGGAGCACTTCTCAGACGAAATTCTGAATGCTTATATAGATGGTGAACTGGGGCCTGAGGAAAGTTCACACATCGCCGCGACAATGCAAGAGGACGATTTACTGCAGCGCCGCGTGTATGACCTGAAAAATATCAGTGAACTGGTGCGTGCCGCGTTTGAAGACGTATCCCCGCCTGTATACGAGACACCGGTTTCTCACGTGTCCCAGGGGACCCGGTACTGGCGCGCGGCCGCGGCCGCGGCATTTGTAAGCCTGGGCGTGTTGCTGAGCTGGCATATATATGGACACCACTCCGAACTGCAAATGTCCAATTCGTTGTTAATTGCGGACAACGCCTACGACCGCTCCTTCGGGCCGGCGCCGACACAGCACGTGTCAACGGCCGGCTTGAAAAAAGCAATGTTCCACATCGGCCGTAACGATGCCGGGCTTTTCGACATGGTGCTGGAAGAAACCGATCGCCTGCTCTCCAGGCATGACGATCCCGACCAGCCCATCACAGTCAGCATCATCGCCAGCCACGGCGGCCTGTCACAGTTTCAACTAGCCCTGCAGGATCACGGACAACGTGTTCATGACATCAAACTCAAGCACGGGAGCCAGGTCAATTTTATTGGCTGCGGGGAAACCCTGCGGCAGATGGATTTAAAAAATCCCGCAAAGAAATCAGCTCTGTTCCCGGAAATGGACATGGTCGATTCCGGGGTAATGGAATTGCTGCGCCGTCAGCAGCGGGGATGGACGTTCGTATTCATATAGTCCAACCAGGAGCCTGTCCGAGAATAGAGAGCCTACTGCGGAAAAGCCCTTTTGGCCCCTTTTCCCGCTCATTTTCGTCGAATATGAATAACTATTCTCCTCAAATGATCGAAAAACTGGACTCAAAATGACTTCCCCTCGCTACGACTTCTATTCTCGGACAGGCTCCTAGTTGCCCTTACCCGGGCAACCTGTTTATAATTCCAGTATACTGGATATTTAAACAGTTCTGACTCCATGCAAACCCTGACGACGCGCCAGTCTGAAGTTCTGGCACTGATCCGTGATCACCTGGCCCGCTACGGAATGCCTCCCACCCGTGCGGAAATAGCCCAGGAACTGGGTTTTCGATCCGCCAATGCCGCTGACGACCACCTTAAGGCGCTGGCGCGAAAAGGCGCCATAATGCTCACGCCAGGCGCATCGCGCGGGGTCCGTGTGCTGAATAACTGGGTAACCGCTCACCGGTTACCCATCGTGGGCCGGGTAGCTGCGGGCAGTCCCATTTTTTGTGAACAGCATATCGACGAACATCTCGATATAGACCCCATGGCTTTCAGGCCAAAAGCGGATTACCTGTTGCGCGTCAAAGGCTCCAGTATGCACGATGCGGGCATCCTGGACATGGATCTGCTTGCCGTTCACCAGACCCGGGAAGTCAATAACGGCCGGATCGTGGTAGCGCGCATCAATGATGAAGTTACGGTCAAGCGGTTCTTCCGTCATGGTCGTCAAGTGGAACTGAAACCGGAAAACCCGGACTTCCCCGTCATTACCGTGGATTTGAAAAGCGAGCAATTTGAAATAGAAGGCAT
>CAXMTM010000390.1:0-3164 GCA_964196385.1 Arenicellales bacterium | reverse complement strand
CAGAGATGATACTGAGTGAACCGGTAGGTCGATGAAACCGGGGTAAGAACGTAGTGAACTCCGCTAAACACAATTCAGGTCAGCGGAAATGTGACCTTAAGATAGTTAATGCGCTGGTGATCGACGGTTCCGGCACGGCGGGATTTTCCGCGGATGTGGCCGTCGAATCCGGGCGGATCATGGGAGTCGGTGATCTCGGAGGATGGACCGCCGGCACAACTATCGACGCTCAGGGCAAGGTGCTGGCCCCCGGATTCATCGATGTTCATACCCACGACGATCTTGAAGTGCTGAACAATCCGGCAATGGATTGCAAGGCCTCTCAGGGCGTGACGACGGTCATCGGCGGTAACTGCGGTATCAGCATTGCGCCGGTAAGTCACTCGGGCGACATGCCGGACCCGTTTCCGTTGCTGGGCAAGCCCGGTGACTATAAATTTCCCCGGATTCCGGAGTATCGTGATGCCTTTGGTAAGTCGCAACCAGCCGTCAACTTCGCCCTGCTTACCGGCCATAGTTCATTGCGACTGACTGTGATGAAGGGATCACTCGACCGGGCCGCAACGGAAGCTGAAATCGCCGCCATGGCGGAGTTGCTCGAACATTGCCTCGATTCCGGCAGCATTGGCCTGAGTTCGGGTCTGGACTACCCCCCGGCGCTGCAAGCTCCGGAGGCTGAAATGGTCGCTCTGGCAAGCGTGTTGAAGGCATATCCTTCCGCCATTTATACCACCCACATGCGCGACGAAAGCGATGGTGTTGTCGAGTCGGTCAGAGAGACCTTGCGTACCGGCCGCACGGCCGGGGTGCCGGTCGTCATCTCCCACCACAAGTGTGCCGGCACCAACAACTATGGCCGCAGCCGGGAAACCCTGCGCTTGATCGAGTCGGCGCAGCATGACCAACGTGTTGGGCTGGACGTGTATCCCTACACCGCAAGTTCGACATCGCTGATACCCAGGTTCATGAGAAACGCAGAGAAGATCCTCGTTGCGTATTCCGATCCCTATCCTGAACTCGTGTCCCGGCCGCTGCACGAGATCGCGGCCCAGTGGCAGTGCAGCCAGGAAGAAGCAGCGGAACGACTGTACCCGGCGGGCGCCATCTACTTTCAGATGGACGAGGACGACCTGCGCCGGATACTGGCGTTTCCCAGCACTATGGTGGGGTCGGACGGGCTGCCGTCCATGTCTCACCCGCACCCCAGATTGTGGGGAACGTTTCCACGGGTGCTCGCGCGTTACGTGCGGGAACAGAAATTGCTGTCGCTGGAACAGGCGGTGCACAAAATGACCGGGTTGTCCGCGCAGACTTTCAATTTGACCGACAGAGGCCTGGTGTGTGACGGCTATTACGCGGACTTGGTGCTGTTCGATCCGCAGGTGATCGAAGATGTCGCCACCTACGAGGATCCCAAAAGCCCCGCCCGGGGCGTGTTGAACGTGTTCGTAAACGGGGTTTCCGTGTGGTCGAACGGAGAGCCTACAGGACACAGAACAGGAGTATTCCTTACCCACTAGCAGTTCGTTACCGGAGGCGCACACATGTCAGATGCAGAAAATATACAAGTCAACGGCAAGAGTCTTGAAGAGTGGTTCGATGCCCGCTTCGAAGAAAAAATGGCCGAGCGCGCAGCCGAAAAAACTCCCATGCTTTCCATGTTGGTTTCCAAGGGCACCCTGGACTGGGCTTATCCGCCATTCATACTTGCGTCCACCGCGGCCGCGTTGGGATGGAATGTGTCGGTTTTCTTTACCTTTTACGGTCTGGGATTGCTCAAAAAGGATCTGCAGCTGGATCTGAGCGCCCTGGGCAATCCGGCCATGCCGATGAAAATGCCCTTTGGGCCGGAGTGGTTCAGGGATGTTCAGTGGAACATGCCGAACCTGATACAAGCCAATGTGCCCGGGTTCGAAAAACTGGCGTCCGGTTTGATGAGGGAAACCCTGCGCCAAAAGGGCGTGGCGACGATCGACGATCTGCGAGATGCCTGTGTGGAAATGGACGTGGAACTGATCCCCTGCCAAATGACCGTCGACCTGTTTAACTGGAAGAAGGAAGACTTCATGGATGGTCTTAGTGAATGGGCCGGTGCGGCGACCTACCTGAGCAAGGCGCAGGAGGCTGATGTCACATTGTATTTGTAGGGCGCCGGCCACGAGGGCCTGATGACAATATGCTGTTGAACATTTGTTCAATATTTGTGGTGAAACCCACATATTTGAAGGACCCGACGTGACAATATTGCCTCACCACGCGAGAAATGAGGTGACGGTAATGAGCGATTATGAAGAACACACCGGCGGTAGTTATTACGACGAACACACAACCGATGGCAAAGACATCAAGTGTGGGTGGATCATGGCCCTTGTGGTGATTGTGGGCCTTGTCATATTGACCCTCTGACCCGACCTGAACAATAAAGGTGTCAGGAACTTTTTTTTAAAAAAAGTTCCTGACACCTTTATTGGCCTTACAATCTCCCGCGGTTTTGGGGCACAATTCGACCCGGGATTCATTTATAAATTCTGGGGTGCCCATGTCTAAAACGGTTTATGTAAACGGCGATTTTTGTGACGCCGACAAGGCGATGATTTCGATATTTGATCGCGGCTTCCTGTTTGCCGACGGTGTATACGAGGTGGTCGCGGTGATGGGTGGCAAGTTGATCGACTTTACCGGTCATATGGGTCGTCTCAGAAGGTCGCTCGCGGAACTCGACATCCCGGAGCCGTTGACGGAAGCGGAACTGTTGGCGGTGATTCGTAGCCTGGTACAGAGCAATAATCTGGACGAAGGCGTCGTCTACATGGAGATTACCCGCGGAGCTGCGGATAGAGACTTTGTCTATTCCGATAACCTCAAGCCCACCGTCGTTATGTTCTGCCAGGTCAAATCACTGGTCGAAAACAAGGCCAGCCGGAACGGTATCAAGCTGATAAGCATGCCGGACCTGCGCTGGGCCAGGCGGGACATCAAATCGGTGGGGCTGCTGGCGCAGGTCATGGCCAAGCAGGCCGCCAGCCAGGGCGGCGCCTATGAGGCTCTGATGATCAAGGAGGGATATATCACCGAGGGCGGTTCGTCCAGCGCATATATCGTCAAGGACAACGTCGTCGTCACGCGTCCGCTGAGCCACGATATCCTGCCGGGGATAACGAGGG
>CAXMTM010000389.1:0-8063 GCA_964196385.1 Arenicellales bacterium | reverse complement strand
CGCAGAATAAAAGCCTCGAATTCATTTCCACTCTGCGTTTCGTGCCCTGCCCGTAGCTGTACGGAGGTATTGTCATGTCCGTCGTCATCAGGCTGGTCGAAACCAAAGGGTCCCGGAACCGGCTTACGTGCATCGAAGCCGTCGGTATCGATGCGCGATGCGGCGATACTGTAGTGCGTGCCGTTGGACTCGCCATTGATATTGGCGCCAATCTGGGTGGTGTTGAAAGTCCCGGCCGCCGCCGTGACCCCGTAGTTGGCCGGACCGCTGCCCTTGCGTGTGAATATCTGCATGACCCCGCCGATGGCTTCAGAGCCGTACACGCTGGACTGGGGCCCACGCAGAATTTCGATACGGTCGATCTGGTAAATGGGAATAAGCTGGAACGCGCTGGTGCCCAGTGTGGCCGAACCGACGCGAATGCCGTCTATCAGTACCAGTACGTGATCGGATTCGGCCCCGCGAATAAATAAACTGGTTGATTTTCCCGGCCCGCCGTTGCTGACGATGTCCATACCGACGCTCTGATTGAGCAGATCCGGCAGGCTCTGGAATTGCAGTTTTTCTATTTGTTCCCGGGTATACACCGTCGTCGCAGCCGGCAGTGATTCCACCGACACCGGGTATTGTGTGCCGGTGACGACGACTTCAGGTGTTTTGGCTGAGTGTGTGTCTGAGTAAGAATAAGGCGACAGGGCCGCACAGATTATGCAGCAAAGGTAGATGGTAATGCGCTTCATGGTTGCGATCTCCACAATGTTGTGCTCACCCGCACAGGAATATCGCGGAGTGGAAACGCTCGCATTGGCGTCGATGTTACCCTCCGCAACACCATTTTCGAAACGCTTCGGGCCGGTCTCCGGGCTTGTGAAGGATACAGTCCGGACTGACTGCCGTCCCACCTCAAATTGCGAGGCAGTGGCATACCGCCAGTCCTTCCAGGTCACTTACCGTTGCGGGGGCAGCGTCGGTCTCTCACCGACTTCCCGTACACCTGAAGCAGGCGCACGAACATATACTTGCGGACTCACGCTGTCAATGTCGATGAGGCCCGCCACAGCCGGTGGGCTGCGCCTAGCCCCCATTTCTCACCGGATTGACGAGCCTTCCCTTGATCTTTGAATCCACAAGACCTTTTCTTCAGTTGGAAATACACACTGTTATTCCACGCCTTCAGTAAACGCCTTGTGAATCCAAATCTCTGCGCGATCATCTCGTCACCCGGTGAGAAATGGGGGCTAGAAAGACGAACCGGGTCATCAGCCAGGGCCGGGATCCTGGTGATAAATTCAGGCTGCTCACCCGCGGTCCGCGACACGCTGCCAGGGAATAATGTAGAACTCGTCGCCCTGGCTGTAGCGTGCGTTTATGTTGTATACGGCGGCAAGATTTTCCGGGTTGAGTACATCACGTGCGCTGCCGCTTGTAACCAGCTTGCCTTCGTGCATGAGCGCAAGCCGGTGACAGTAGCGCGCTGCCAGAGTCAGGTCGTGCATGACAACGATGACCGCGTGTCCGGCATCGCTGTACGCCCTCAATAGCTGCATGATCTGCAGTTGGTGTGACGGGTCCAGCGCAGCCACGGGTTCGTCCGCCAACAGCAGGGGCGCGCCCACGGCCAGTGCACGCGCCAGCAGGACCCGGGTCCGCTCGCCACCGGACAGGGTGGTGGCGGCCCGGTTCCTGAGGTGCTCCAGGTCGGTCTGCTTCAGTATGCGCTCGACCGTTTCCTGGTCCAGAGCAGCGGGCTGTTGCCAGCCGGACAGGTGGGGCAGGCGCCCCAGGGCGACCAGGCGCTCCACGGTCAGCGGCCAGTTTACCGGCCCCTGTTGTGGTACATAGGCGATTTTGCGGGCACGTTGTTGTATGGGAATGTCGTTGGCGGACTGCCCTTCCAGTTCGATACAACCGCGTTGGCTGGGAATCAGTTGCAGGATCGAACGCAGCAGTGTGGATTTGCCCGCGCCGTTGGGGCCGAGCAGTCCCAGCATCTCTCCGTGGTCGACGCGCAGACTGACGCCTCTCACAATGGGTTGGCCGCCCAGGCTGACTTCCATATTTTTTAGTTCCAGCATGTGGGTTAGATCTGCCAGCGGCGGGTTTTCAGGATCAGAAACAGGAAGAACGGGGCGCCGACGATGGCGGTAAGTACACCGATCCTGATCTCCGGGCCGGGCGGCATGAGTCGCACGACGATGTCGGCGGCGAGCAGCATGGCTGCTCCGCCAAGCGCGCTGGCCGGCAGCAGGCGGCCCGGTTGGTATGCCACCAGCGGGCGCAGCAAATGGGGGATGACGAGACCGATGAATCCGATCGCCCCGGTGATGGAAACGGCTGCACCAATAGACAGGGCTACGGCAACAAACACCCGGGTACGGAGCAAGCCGAGGTCGACACCCATGGAGTGAGCCGTATCCTCACCCAGGGTCAGCAGATCCAGGGCCCGTCCCGCACCGGTGAACAGCAGCCAGCCCAGCACTGTCGGCGGCAGCAATACCCACAGGTCATTCATGCCAAGATTTGACACCGAGCCGAGCATCCACAGTACGATTTCGCGTACTGCATAGGGACTTGGCGCCAGGTTCAGGATCAGTGACATCAATGCCATCGCCAGAGCGTTGATGGCCACACCGGCCAGTACGATGGTCACGATGCTGGCGTTTCTTCCAGCCAGCAGATAAACCAGCACCATCGCAACAAGAGCCCCAAACATGCCGCCTAAGGGCATCAGCAGCCAGAAAACCTGTCCCCACCCGAGGTACAAAACGATCACCGCGCCCAACGCGGCCCCACTTGAACTGCCGATCAGACCGGGGCTGGCCAACGGGTTGCGCAGGAGTCCCTGCATCGCCGCACCGCAGATGCCGAAGCTGGCGCCGGCAACAGCGGCGATCAGGGTTCGCGGCAGCCTGATTTCCAGCACAATGAGCCTCACCGCCGCCGATCGATCGGGGTCCAGTAAATCGAACATGTTGACCTGACCGGAGCCCAGGTTGATCGAAACCAGCATTAGGGCCGATACCAATACGCCCAGATAGATCAACAGCCGCGAAAGCGTCATGGCAGATTCTCAAAAACCCGTGTACAAGAATTGGGGCCGGGGTGGTCTTTCAGGGCTGTCGAAAGCAGGGATACTTTCGACAGAGCGTACAAGGATGTATTGCGTCCTTCGCTCCGTATACGGTACATCCCTGTACCGCTTCTCACAGCGTCCCTGAAAGACAACCCCAGCCCCAATTTGTCGCGCAGAGGGATTGAAAACTTACTCATCGCGGCGACGAACGGCCTTTGACCAGTTGCGCTATGGCTTCCAGATTCATGGAACCGCCACAGATCCATAAGTTGCTCGCTACGACCAGGGGCGGACGATCCGCCGTAATGGCCTGGATTGCGGGGTGCTGCAGCATGCGCTGGCCCAGCGAATGGGTGCCCGGTGCGTAAGGAGAAAATATCAGGCGCTCAGGATCGGCCAGAAGCAGTGCTTCCAGATCCATGACCCCGACGCCGCTTATACCGGCGTCCGCGGCTGCGTTGTGCCAGCCGGACAGACGCAGGATGTCACCGCGTAATGTCTCTGCTCCACCGGTATATCCATTTGGCTCGTAAATTACGCCACGGGGAATATTCCGCCCGGGATGTGGCACGGAGTGAAGCTGATGTTCCATGGTGTCGATCAGCGCTTCACCCCGTGCCTCCTGTCCAACGAGTACCGCCATCTGTCTTATGTTTGCGATCACTTCGCCGATGCTGTCGGCAAGGGCGAACACCTCCACCCTGAATCCAAGGTCTTTCAGAAAGCGGAGTGTGGATGGTGAGTCGTAGGACGAAGTTACTACGATGTCAGGCTTCACCGCGATGAGTTCTTCCGCCTGGCCGTAGTTGACATGAAGTCCAACTGCCTTATCGGCCATGTAAGAACTCAGGGTGTGTTGTGACAGGAACGTGACCGACGCGATCTGTTCCCGATCGGTCAGCTCCAGCAATAACTGGTCGGTGCACAGGTTAATCGAGGCGAATCGAAGCGGGGCAGACTGTACCGTTGAGCCGGGGCCGAACTGAAGACAGATCAGTAAGGCAAACAATAAATAGTGGCGCAATTCGCTGCCGCCCAATCAATCGGGGGAGTTATCGATGTAAGAAGAAGAAAAAATGAATGGAATGTCCGACCACTGTTCTGATTTCTGGATGTAGGGGTTTTTGCCATAATCCTGGAACCACGAGTCCACCACCCACCTTTGCCGGCTTTCGATTTCCTCGATTTGTCCGGCCCAGTGCTGGTCCCACGCCGTGCGCCGGTACGCGGGTTCTGCGACGCGATGGAACCTGAGCAACCCCTGATTTTGGAATAACTGCAGGAATGCGGTGACGTTTTTTTCCTCATCGATACAATCCATCTGGCCCAACCGGCCTTCGCTCAGATCGTCCTGCCCCAGATCCAGGTGTATGGGTGTGTACCTGCCGACGATAACTTCCAGCCACCCAACGGCCTTCCTGATCTGTATCCGTTCCTGTTCCGCGTTGCCGGCAGGCTCGATAAACCAGCCAGCCACCTGTTTCCACTCTTCGGGTGTGATGCCGACTATATCCCGGGTATTGCATCCGAAGTTGTAGCACACGGGAATTGCCCCGGGTGTGATTTCACCGGTCGCGTGGGCTGCACCGGGCCACCCGGCCAGTCCGCACAGGGCATAGAGGAAGAGCCTGATAATACGGGCTGAACACGGCAGTGAAATTGACATCTTCCTGTTTCGGGTCCGGAAATTCGCTATTTTATTGCACCTGTTTCAGCGGTTGAACCTGTGTCATTCCGGATAAAACAATTGCACGGCTTTTGTTCATTGTCCTTCCTGTTGATTCCGCTGTTCCAGGCTTATGAATCCTGCTATCGGTAATAGTAGCCCTTTTGAAGTGAGCGTGCATCTTGAAATGAGCGTGTATCCTGGTATGGATCGCCCGGAATACGGAAGTTGGATGGGTGTTTTTGATCATGCAGTCGACCACCCGATCCGTGTTCACGGGCAGTTCAGGGCAGTTACACCTGTTCAGTGCCGGATTCCCACTCGCTGTCACCAGGTTGGGCGCTGTCGGTTTCGAACAACCCGGGGCGTATCATCTCGATAAACATTTTTGCCTGTGGAGAAAGGAATTTACCATCACGCAGAACAATGCCGTAACGCCGCTTTGGAAAAAATTCATCGACGGGAATCATTGCAATGCGGCCAAGATCGTGTTCCGTGATACATATTCCAGTGACGATGGATACGCCCAGGCCAAGCTCAACATATCGTTTGATGACTTCCCAGCCCCCGACCTCCAGTGCTACCTGGTAAGTCACGTCGTGTTGCTGGAACACGAGATCTACGATCCGCCAGGTACTCAGGTGCCGCGGCGGCAAAATGAGTCCATGAGGGCTGATATCTTCAAGTGTCACGGATTTCTTGCCGGCGAGGGGATGATCGAGGGAGGTGATCAACCAGGGATCGTAGGTAAAGATTGGGTAATACTTGATATCTTTAGGCACCTCCAGCATGGAACCGACGGCGAAATCGACTTCGTCGGCGTGCAGCATCGCCAGGCCGTCCCGCCCCGTCACGTTGTGCATCTTCAAGCGAATTCCGGGATAGCGTTCGGCAAATGCCTTGATGGGCTTCGGCAGAATATACAAGATGGTGGATTCACCGGCGGCAATATCGAGATCGCCGTTTTGTAGATTACCACAGTGGGCGCTGAACGAGTCCATCAGGTTATCTATACCCTGCACCATGGGGCGGGTCAGGTCGAGCAGGATCCTGCCTTCCGGGGTAAGTTTGATTTTCGGTCCCCTGCGCTCGAACAATGTCGTGTTGAGTTCTCTTTCCAGGGCCTGGATCTGAAGCGAGACCGAGGGTTGGCTGAGAAACAAATTTTCAGCGGCTTTTGAGATAGAACCGGCTTGTGCCGTATTACAGAAGGCCCGCAATTGTTTGAGCCGGTTCTGCTTGTAATAAAGGGATCCGTGCTGGGTCATGATGGGTTCAGGGTATTATTAATCTATTCAATACTAAATATTGAAATAATTGGTTTGTCAAATACAACATCAGGCCAATAGAATTGGCCCCACTGACAAATTCCGTCCGGGAACCGGGCGCGCTACCACATTTGGGTGTCCCGGTGCGGTGGCTACACAACTTACGGTATTTTGAGGAAACACGATGGGTAACGCAGAAGCAATCAAGCAACTCGAGCAACAATGGGCAGCGGAATCTCGCTGGAAGGGAATTACACGGGGTTATTCTGCCGCCGATGTGGTACGCCTGCGCGGTAGTATCCATATCGAGCACACCCTGGCGCGAAGAGGTGCGGAAAGACTGTGGCGTGATCTGCACTCGGAAGACTATGTGAATTCGCTGGGTGCGATGACCGGTAACCAGGCCATGCAGATGGCCAAGGCCGGACTGAAGGCGATCTATCTGAGCGGTTGGCAGGTTGCCGCGGATGCAAACAACGCGTTTACCATGTATCCGGATCAAAGCCTGTACCCGGTGGATTCGGTTCCGTCGGTGGTCAGGAAGATCAACAACTGCTTCAAACGAGCGGACGAGATTTGCCACGCCGAAGGCGACGACAGTATCGACTGGTATGTGCCCGTTGTCGCCGACGCAGAGGCTGGATTCGGCGGGGTACTGAACGCATTCGAGTTGATGAAAGCTATGATCGAGGCCGGTGCAGCCGGGGTACATTTCGAAGATCAGCTGGCTTCCGCGAAGAAATGCGGGCACATGGGAGGGAAGGTGCTGGTCTCCACCCAGGATGCGGTGCAGAAGCTGATTTCCGCGCGGCTGGCGGCGGACACCATGGGGGTGCCAACCGTGCTCCTGGCGCGAACCGACGCCGAGGCCGCCAATCTGGTCACCTCCGATGCAGACCCGAGGGATCGTGAATTTTTGACCGGCGAGCGCACCTCTGAAGGATTTTTCCGCGTGCGCAACGGCCTGCATCAGGCGGTATCGCGGGGCCTGGCCTACGCACCCTACGTGGATCTCATCTGGTGTGAAACCGGCACGCCGGATCTCGCGTTTGCCAGGCAGTTTGCGGAAGCCATCCACGCCGAGCACCCGGGTAAAATGCTGGCTTACAACTGTTCGCCGTCATTCAACTGGAAGAAAAACCTGGATGATGACACCATCGCAAAGTTCCAGCGTGAACTTGGCGCCATGGGTTATAAATTCCAGTTCATTACCCTCGCCGGCTGGCACACGCTGAACTACCACATATTCGATCTCGCGGATAAGTATCGGGATAATGGCATGACCGCTTATGTGGAACTGCAAGAGCAGGAGTTCGACTCCGGTGAGCGGGGTTACAGTGCCGCCAAACACCAGCGGGAAGTCGGTGCCGGCTACTTCGATGCGGTGACCACCGCAATCAGCGGCGGCGCCTCTGAGTTGACCGCGTTGTCGGGATCAACCGAGGAAGAACAGTTCGAGGAAGAAGCCGGGACCGTTGCCGCGGTGGCGCATTAATTACGATATTTGATCAGGATTGACGTGTGGGCGTTTGCCTGTCGCCCATTAAAAAAACCGCCCATTAAAAAAAAACCCGGCCTTGGCCGGGTTTGAACAGGTCGGTTTATTGTTATTCAGCACGGCGGATTTTTCCGGCTTTTGGCCCCCTGGGACCGTCTTCCAGGTCGTACTCTACTTCTTGTCCCTCGGACAACGTTTTATAGCCGTCCATGTCTATCGCCGAATAGTGGGCGAAAACGTCGTCACCTCCATCGGTGGGGGTGATAAACCCGAATCCTTTGGCCGCGTTGAACCACTTTACGGTTCCCCTCATACGAACTCCCCTTTCGGTGTTAACACAGAATCAACCGTCTATAACGCCTCATTCTTCGCCGGGCAGAATCCACGGTAATTCAAGTGTTGCTGGAATTGACCCGCGGGTCAAGAACAAAAGGCCCTGTTCGCAGTCTCAAATTGGGCAACAAATACTTGAAATTTCCCCGCAGGCCCTCACAATGAGGGAAAATGGAAACAATCGACGTTCAATATGGCCCGTTATCAGCATGAGCGACCAACAAC